>JAHZJA010001205.1 GCA_022601155.1 Deltaproteobacteria bacterium
GAGGCCTACCAGAGCCTGGGCGAAGCATTTGCCGAGGAGCTTCGCCAAGCACGGTCGCTGGCGGCCGAGCTCGCTCCATAGTCTACGCAGGATCCGCCCGCGACGGGCTCGGCTCGCGTTGGCACCTGCACGGCGTGATGACCGGGGCAACCGAGGCCCCGGCCGTTTCGTTCACCGCTTGCGGGCCCGCATCACGCCGTCGCGCACCGACAGCAGCACATGGTCGACGCGCTCGTCCTTCGAGACGTGCGCGTTGAACTGAGCCAGTGCGTGGTCGCTGGGCTCGGTCGGCTCGAGCACCTTGCCGCTCCACAGCGTGTTGTCGGCGACGACCAACCCTCCGCTGGGCATCAGGGGCAACACGGCTTCGTAGTAGTCGTGATAGCCCGTCTTGTCGGCATCGAGGAACAGCAGGTCCACCGTCTCGCCCTTGGCTGCCATCGCGTTGATGGTCTCGATGGCGGGACCCATCCGCAGCTCGATCTTGTGCCCGTCGGGGCTGTCGTCGAAGTAGCGCTGCGCCACGGCCGTGGCCACGGGATCGATGTCGCAGGTGATGAGACGGCCGTCCTCGGGGAGGCCCGCCGCCATCGACAATGCCGAGTATCCGCTGTAGGTGCCGACCTCGAGCACTCGCCGCGCCCCGGTCAGCATCACCAACAGCTTGAGCAATGCACCCTCGACGCGGCCTACCTGCATCTGAGGGCTGGACAGCGTGGCGAGCGTCTCGTCGCGCAGCCGCTCGAGCAGTGCGGGCGCGGGTGGACTGTTGGCCTCGATGTACGCGGCGAGCGCCTCGGGGATGATGGTCAGCATGGGGCGGGAGCGTAGCGCGACGTGGCGCCCGTTGGGCGCTACTGTGGCCGTGGGTGGGCGAGGCGCCACACATACTCGAGCTGGCGGAGCTCGACATCGACGACGGTCCCGAGCTGGCCCGGCTGGTCACCCGCGTGCGAGCGTTGGCGGCACAGCACGGCGCCGTCCAGATTCGTGACTGTCCGCAGCTGCTGGCGCACACGCTGTACAAGACGGGGGATCTTCGCGACGGCCGGATCGAGCTGTGCTCGGTGCGCGAAGAAGAGCCCTACGGCTGAGGCCAGCGGCGGACCTGCGCTCCGCGGCAGCGGGGTGGCGGGTCGCGCACTGTTTTCGAATACGATGGTCAACCACCGGTGGTCGCAGGCCGCAGCTCGGGCCATGGTGCGGACGTCATGCTGCGAACCCTGCCATCCCCCAAGGAGATGTACGGCGCGCTCACCCGCCGCGACGCACAGTACGAGGGGATCTTCGTGGTCGGGGTGAAGACGACGGGCATCTTCTGCCGGCCTTCGTGCAGCGCGCGCAAGCCCAAGCCGGGGAACGTGGAGTACTTCGCGGGGACACGCGATGCACTGCTGGCGGGATACCGGCCATGCAAGCGCTGCCGCCCGCTTGAGCCCGTCGACGCCACGCCGCAGTGGCTGCGGCCGCTGGTCGTGGCGGTGGAGGCCGAGCCCGAGCGGCGCTGGCGGGACGAGCAACTCCGACAGATGGGCATCGAGCCCGCGCGTGCGCGTCGGTGGTTCCAGCGTCACCACGGCATGACGTTCCATGCGTACTGCCGCGCGCGTCGGCTGGGGTCGGCGCTCGGTCGGCTGCACCAAGGCGATGATGTCCTGCGGGCGGGGCAGGAGGCGGGCTACGCCTCGGACAGTGGGTTTCGCGAGGCGTTCGGCAAGCACTTCGGAGCATCGCCGGGGCGCGCCCGCAGCTCCACACGGATCCTGGTCACCCGGCTGTCGACGCCGTTGGGACCCATGATCGCGGGCGCGACCGATGACGCGATGTGTCTGCTGGAGTTTGCCGACCGACGGATGTTGGCCACCCAGGTCGATCGATTGTGTCGACGGCTCGAGGCACACATGATCCCGGGCGACAACGCCGTGCTGGCGCGGGCGCAGACGCAGCTGGGCGAGTACTTCGCCGGGGGTCGGCAGCGCTTCGATGTGCCGCTGGCGTTGCCGGGCACCGAGTTCCAGCGTGCGGTGTGGGCCGAGCTGCAGACCATCCCGCTGGGGGACACGCGAAGCTACGCCGAGCAGGCGCGTCGCATCGGCCGACCCGAGGCGGTGCGGGCAGTGGGGCGCGCCAACGGGGACAACCGCGTCGCGATCATCGTGCCCTGTCACCGCGTGGTGGGCTCGGGAGGTCAGCTGGTGGGCTACGGCGGGCAGGTCTGGCGCAAGCGAGCACTGCTCGAGCTCGAGGCCGGTCGCCCGCTGCCTACTACGTCGTCGCCCTGACTCGGGCTCGTAGGCGCCACCCGAGCAACAACACCATCAGCCCCGTCAGCGCGCCCGAGCCCCGGGAGCCCGACTGGTGGCAGCCACATCCCTGCGAAGGAAACCCCGGTCCCTCACACAGCGGACTGCGCTCGAAGTCGCTGCCGTCGAGGACATCGGTCACGTCTTGCGGTGCTCGATCTTGCGGGGCTTCGGTCCACCGCAGCGCGGTCTCGGCCGACAGCTCCCCGAACGTCGCCCGGATCGTTGCGCGATAGCTGCGGCTGTCGTTGGTCGGGGGGCGATGGCACCGCTGCCCCTGTTCGTCCACCATGGCGATGTAGTCGGCCCCCCACGGTCGGTTGGCATCGCGCCACAGCGGGAGCTCTCCCTCGGTGACCGTCCAGTCCACGGGGACGCCGTGGACGAGCCTTTCGCCCGCGCGTGCA
>JAHZJA010001206.1 GCA_022601155.1 Deltaproteobacteria bacterium
CCAGGAAATCCGTCCACGTACGGCCAGTAGTAGAAGTCGTGACCCCAGACGTTGGCGTCTTTTTGCCAATCACGGGTCCCGTAGTCCCCCACGCTCGCGTGGGTGATGGCGCGGCCGGGGTCGGTGTCGTCGTTCGGGGAGAATCGGATCCCCATGAACTCCGGGAACCACTGCACGCTTCGGTTGGCGTTGCTGCTGCTCGTGATTTGGTTGTACGACGTGCCAATCAGTGGCGATGGCGGGACCTCGCCGCTTTGGTTGTTCCCCGAGATCACCGATCCTGCACCCAGGTTGTCCCAGCGCAGGTACGGGAACGGCCGGATCTGATTGCCTTGGCACAGACGCCAGGCGCCCCGGTGACCGTCGCGGCGGATCTGCTGCCACCCGATGTAGCCGACCCACTCGACCCACACGAACCGGCGGTAGCTGTTGCCGACCCGGCACCGTGACGGCCGGCGATTGCTCGAGTGGGCGTCGTTTTGCTGGAAGGTCATCAGCGCGAACTTGGCCGAGTCCGAGGTCGCCTCGGTCACGTTTTGGACGGCACGACGGGCTGCTGCGATCCGACTCTCGAGGTTGGTCCCCTCGGTCGCGGGTGACTCGCACTCCTCCCACGCACAGGTATCCAGGTTCGGCCCCGAACGCAGCGCCATCGAGCCCGAGGTGTCGAGCACGAACAAGATCCGCGGCTTGACGGTCACCGACCCCGTCGCGCTCTGCAGCACGTAGTACGGACGCAGCCGGGCCTCGGAGCGACCGGGCACTCCGCCGGCCACCCAAACCACGGCAGCTGCGGCCACGATCCACCGCAGCCACGTCCATGCGGTGGGCATCGCCCGAGAGATTGTGTTCACGATGTCGCGCTCCGAAGGAAGAACCAAGTGACGTACACCGCCGATGCATCGCGGGCCTGACCCACGCCGGCGTGGTCGTAGTCGCCAAAGACCTGCCGTTGGTGCTCGGCGGACTCCATCGCCGCTCGGTAGGCGCCCGCCAACGTGTCCGCCCGCGCCTCGAACTGGGTGAGTCGATCGCACCCTTCACGCAGCGACTTTGCATCCGCGTGGTAAAAGAGCGTCCCTCGCTCGGCCATCGCTCGGCTGTGCTCGGACGCCGCCGCACTGAGACTGCGATCGCCCAGCAGCGACGTCAGGCCATGCGCCCGACGAGCGTCGTTGATCCAGCCCAAGACGGGGCCCTGCGATTGCGCCGCCAACACGGGCGTTGCCCATGCGGCCACCACGAGGCCCGCGATCCCTCGCCCCCACGCCCGACGGCTCATCAACATCAGGACTAGCTGTAATCCAAAATACGAATCATTCAATGCATCAACCGCAATTGGGACACGAAATGGCGGTTCCACTGTCAGACCAACTGCGTAGGGAAAATCCCCCTTCGGGCCGAGCGGCACGGTTTCTGTCGATCGACGGATCGACGTGCCCCGACTCGACCCCAACGAGGGCACGGCCGAGGTCCGGCCGCCCCTGTCACTGCGAGGGAAAACCTGGCACGAACAATGTCCCTAGCCCTCCAATACACCGTCCGGAAATCGGCCACAACCTGTCGGAGAACCTTTGAAATCGACCTCTCCACGCCGGTACTGCGCAAATCAGAGGTGACGCTTCTCGATGCTGGTGCTAGTTATCAGTGTCTTTTGAAATACGTATTTTTCATATAGACCACGGCGAGGCACGCCGAATATTCGCGACGATCGAAGGCAACGCCCAGGATGGACGATCCTACTCAATCCAAACCCCAACGATGGCAGTTACGTGTGGTCAATGGCCCAGCGCGCGGTGCATTGCATCCATTGCGAGAACGCCTCGTCATCGGACGCTCGGCCCAATGCGACGTCCAGTTGGTGGATGACTCCGTCTCTCGCCAGCACGCACGGGTGCTCACCGATTCCAATGGTCAGCACGTCATCGTCGACCTCGGCAGCCGCAACGGCACGGTCGTCGACGGCCGAAGGATCGGTCGCCAACCTCTGGCGATGAGCTCGGTGATCGAGATCGCGGGGACCCAGCTCGTCTACGAGCCCTGCCGCATGGGGGGGTCCGCGATGCCGACGACGCGTCTGTTCGTGGTCGACTCGCACAACACGGCGACGTCGCGGGGTACCCTGGATTTACTCGCAGTCAACGAGTCGTCGCCGACCGCAGGCCCTCCCGGTGTACCCACCCCGGTTGGCGGCGGTGACGGGCCTCGATTCGAGAGACCCGACGGTCATCCGTATGCCGGCGAGCTGTTGGGCGACATCGTCGACTACCGCCAGCTGCGGGCCAAGATCCTGCGGGGCGGTCTGTTGGCCCCCGATGTCCGCGAGCGATTCGGTGCCCTCACCGAGCGACTGCAGCGCGCATCCACGCCCGGCGAGCAACACCAGCGTGCTGCAATCCGCCATACTTGTGCGGTCCCGGCCACCTTGCGCTTCGTCTCCGGCGAGCAGCTGCCGTGCACGATCCAAGATCTGGGGGTCGACGGGGCACGGGTGTGGGTCGAAGAGCACCGTATCCCGCCCCACTCCATCGTCTGGCTCGCCATCGAGGTCGAGGGCGAACACTCCCGCTCGGTGGTGCTGGCCGGTCGAGTCGCGTGGGCCCACGTCGACCACCTCGGCCTGGCGTTCTCGGGTGCGCCCCGCTCCGACCGCGGCCGCTACGACATGACCGTGCGGGTGCCCCAGCGTGAGGAGCTGGGCGGCGACGACAACACTCAGCCCATCACGATCGGCCGGGTCCCGGTGGCGGCCCAACACACCTGAACCGCAGCCCACGGCCGGATTCACCCGGGATCCGACCGTGACGGTGGGGGACCCCCCCTCTGCCGTTGAGCGGGCTCACACGCCTGCAGTTTGCGGCGCCGCGACAGTACCGGGCAGCACCCCAGGTGTGGTAGTGCACAGGACGATCGTGTCGCCTCTGCTCGACCCTGAACACCGCATCCTCGACGCCTTGATCGGGATGGTGGTCGCAGACGGGGATGCGGACCCCGACGAGCTCACGACCCTGACCCGGGTCTACGAGGAGCTCACCGGGCGGACGTTTTCGCCCGAGGATCTCGCCACCCGAGCCACGGCACGGCTCGAAGCCGCGGGCGCGGGCGCGCCCGCACTGGCCGAGCTGGGCGCGGGCCTGGACGACGACGGCAAACGCCGCGTGTTGTCGGCGGCATTCGCTATCGCGGCCGCCGATGGTTTCGTCCTGGAAGAGGAAGACGAGCAGCTGTCAGCCATTGCGCAGGCGCTGGGCCTGTCCAGTACGGCGTATCGCGACGCTGTAACGGGCTTTACCTCGACCCGCGCGGGCTGATCTCACGACGTCACAGCCCGGTGTGCAGAGGCGGCGACGCCCCCGCCCCCGGCGGAAGACGCGACGAGGATCTTGACGTACAACGCGGCCATGCACCGCAGCATCGTTCCCCTCCTGTCCGCCCTGCTGCTCATCGCAGCTTGCGACAACGCCAAGACCGAGGCGCGCAAGGGCGAGGGCAAGACCGCGACCGCCAAGAAGGCGGACGGGGCCAAGGCCGACAGCAAGGACAAACTCGCCAAGGCCGACAAGAAGGAAGCCAAGGCCGAAAAGGCCGGCGACATGAAGGCCGAGAAGGCCGGCGACATGAAGGCCGAAAAGGCCGACGCCGACGCGACCAAGACGGACGACAAGACCGACGAAAAGTCCGACGCCGACAAGGCCGCCGAGCGTGCCAAGCGGATGGAGAAGGCCTACGCCGAGCTCGAGACCTGGAAGACCGAGGAGAAGACCCGGTGGACCGACGAGATCGAGGCCGGCATGGTCAAGCTGGTGGCAGCCGACCACGGTGACACCACCAAGGCGCTGGCCGCCATCCTCGCGAGCAACCACCGCCTGCCCACCAATGCAGCGCGCGACCAGTACCGGCACCCCGCCGAGACGCTGGCCTTCTTTGGCGTGACGCCCGAGATGACGGTCATCGAGGTCGGACCGGGACGCGGCTGGTACACCGAGGTCCTCGCCCCGCTGCTCGCCGCCAAGGGCACTCTCAAGGTCACCGCCGGTGATCCCAACGGCGACAAGGACAAGGGCAGCACGCTGTACGCCCAGCGGTTCCAGGCCTTCGCCGAGCGCTCCGACGCCGCCTTCGGCAAGATCGAGCGCATCACCCAGGGCGAAGAAGGCCTCGACCTCGGCCCCGACGGCAGCGCCGACGTGGTGTTCGTGGCCCGCGGCCTGCACGGCTGGGTCAACCGCGAGCAGCTCGACGCCAACGTGGCCAAGGTCCACGCCGCCCTCAAGCCCGGCGGCGTCGCGGCCATCGTGCAGCACCGTGCCAAGGATGACGCCAAGCCAGAGGAGTCCTCCAAGCAGGGCTACCTGCCCCAGGCCTGGGTCGTGGCGCAGTTCGAGAAGGCCGGCTTCAAGCTCGAGGAGGCCTCCGAGATCAACGCCAACGCCAAGGACACCAAGGACCACCCCGAGGGCGTGTGGACCTTGCCGCCGACGCTCGCACTGGGTGACAAGGACAAGGCCAAGTACGAGGGCA
Organism: Deltaproteobacteria bacterium; assembly: GCA_022601155.1. Taxonomy (GTDB): domain Bacteria; phylum Myxococcota_A; class Polyangia; order Nannocystales; family Nannocystaceae; genus Paraliomyxa. The sequence goes on from JAHZJA010001206.1 coordinate 4,522, forward strand.
TCGGCGAGAGCGACCGCATGACCCTGCGCTTCCGCAAGGCGCCCTAACGCTGGCGCTGCCCCGCCAGACGCGAGGCCAGC
>JAHZJA010001207.1 GCA_022601155.1 Deltaproteobacteria bacterium
CGAGCGGGACGGGATCACCGGAGACGATGGGCTCGAGATCGATCATGTGGAGGTGTTTGGTCCCGCGCAGCGGGCCGACGCCGACAGCAAGAACTTCGTGCTGTGTCCGGGTGGCGAGTACGATCGCTCACCCTGCGGTACCGGGACGAGCGCCAAGCTGGCGTGCCTGGCCGCCGACGGCCGCCTCCGGGAGGGCGAGGTGTGGCGGCAGGAGAGCGTGATCGGCAGCATGTTCGAAGGGCGTGTCCGCAAGACGGCGCGCGGGGTGGTGCCCATCATCAGTGGTGGGGTGTGGATCACGGGCGAGGCCACCCTCATCGTGGAGGACGACGATCCCTACGCGGAAGGCATCGGTCGGTGACCCTCGATTGCGACGTCGTCGTCGTGGGGGCGGGCATCGTGGGGGCGGCCTGCGCCCTGCGACTGGCCGAGCGTGGAGAGGCGGTGGTCGTGGTCGACCGTGCATCACCTGCGGGAGGGGCCACCGCCGCGGGGATGGGCCACATCGTGGTGATGGACGGCAGCGAGGCCCAGCTGGATCTCACCGTGTCGTCCCGTGCGCTGTGGCGAGAGCACGTCGGGTCCATGCCCGATGCGGTCGAGTATGACCCGTGCGGCACGCTGTGGATCGCGACCGACGAGGAGGAACTCGCGACCGCGGAAGTCAAGCGGGAGGTGCTGCGCGCTCGCGGGGTGGAAGCGGATCTGCTCACGGCAGCCGCAGTGGCCGAGGCCGAGCCTGGGCTGTGCGGCGGGCTCGCGGGCGGTCTACGCGTGCCGGGCGATGCGGTCGTCTACCAACCGGGGGCCACGCGATGGCTGCTGCAGCGAGCGGTGCAGGCGGGGGCGCAGCTGCGGCCGCCCGTCGCCGTCGAGCGCGTGGGAGATGGTCGCGTCGCACTGCGCGACGGGACCACGCTCCGCGCTCGGCATGTGGTGGTCGCGGCGGGAGGCCAGACGGCGGCGCTGCTGGAGACGCGCGCCCTCGACGATGCCATCCGTCCGCGCAAGGGTCACTTGGCGATCACCAGTCGGGCGCCCGGGACATGTCGTCATCAGCTGGTCGAGCTGGGGTATGGCCGCAGCGCTCATGGGCATGCGGCCGAGTCGGTGGCGTTCAATCTGCAGCCCCGTCGTACCGGGCAGGTGTTGGTAGGGTCATCGCGGCAATACGGGGCGACCGATGCCAGCGTGGAGCCGGGTGTGCTCGGGCGCATGCTTCGGCGCGCCGTGGCGCTGATGCCCGCCCTGGCGCACCTGCTGATCGTTCGCACGTGGGCCGGGTTCCGACCGGCCACCTCCGATGGTCTGCCCCTGGTGGGGCCGCTGCCCCACGACCCCACGGTCGTCCTGGCCGCGGGGCACGAGGGGCTGGGGATCACCACCTCGATGGGGACGGCGGCATTGGTCGAGGCGATCATCCACGGCGCTCCCTCCTCCGTGGCGCTGGCTCCCTTTGCGCCCGCACGTGCGATGGCCGGAGGGGTCGGTGCCTGATCACATCTGCATCCGGGTCGACGGGGTCGAGCATCGGGTCGGGGCCGGCACCAGCGTGGCCGCTGCCCTGTGGAACGCGGGCGTTCGTGCGTTTCGAGTCTCGCCCTCGGGCGCCCCGCGGGCTCCGGCATGCGGGATGGGGACCTGCTTCGAGTGTCGCGTGACCATCGATGGGCGGCCCGACACGTTGAGCTGCCAGACCCCTTGTCGCGAGGGCATGGAGGTGAGGACGGCCCATGAAGCGTGAGCGGACGGAGGTGCTCGTGGTGGGGGGCGGTCCGGCGGGTCTCGCCGCGGCCGAGGCGGCGGCGGGTGCAGGTCGGTCCGTGATGCTGCTCGACGACAACCCGCGTCTGGGCGGTCAGCTGTGGCGCGCTGATGTGCGCGATGCTCAGTCGCCGCATGGTCGGGAGGTCGACGGCCGTCGCCGAAGGCTCGCCGCCGCGGGGGTCGTCGTGCGGATGGCCACCACGGTCATCGATGCCGAGGCCCCAACCCGGCTGTGGGCCCACTGCGCAGACGAGCTGCTGCACCTCCACGCCGACCGCGTGGTGCTGGCCAGTGGGGCCCGCGAGCTGCTGCTGCCGTTTCCGGGGTGGACGCGCCCCGGTGTCTTCGGCGTAGGGGGGCTCCAAGCGCTGGTCAAGGCGGGGCTCGATGTCGATGGTCGTCGCGTCGTGGTGGCTGGAACCGGGCCGCTGTTGCTCGCCGTTGCGAGTGCGCTGCGCCGCAAGGGGGCGAAGATCGTGCACGTACTCGAGCAGACCTCCCGCGCGCGTCTGGCCCGTTTTGGTCTGGGCTTGTGGCGAACGCCGAGCAAGCTGACCCAAGGGCTGAGCTTGATGCTGCGCGGTGGTGCGTTGCCGCTGCGGGCGGGAGCGTGGCCATGCGAAGCGCACGGTGATCCCACGCTGCGTCGGGTGACGGTGACCGATGCACGGGGCTCCACGAGCACCATCGAGTGCGATCTGCTGGCCTGCGGGTTCGGCCTGGTGCCGCAGACCCGTCTCGCGCGCCTGTTGAGCTGCGAGGTCGATGACGGCGTGGTGGTCGACGCTCTCCAGCGCACCAGTGTGCCCAACGTGTTCGCGGCCGGTGAGCTGTGCGGCATCGGAGGACACGAAAAGGCGCTGGTCGAGGGGCAGATCGCCGGACTGGCAGCGGCCGGTCAGCTGCGGTCGGCCCGAGCCTTGGCCGGGTCGCGCCGACGAGCCCTGGCGTTTGCCCGCCGGTTGGCCCGCGACTTTGCCCTTCGCGACGCGCTCCGGCGTCTCGTCACGGACGACACCATCGTCTGCCGCTGTGAAGACGTGCCGTGGTCGCATGTCCGCGACCACACCGACGCGCGTCACACCAAGCTCACCACGCGCTGCGGGATGGGCCCCTGTCAGGGGCGCGTGTGTCAGCCCGCGCTCGCCTACCTCCTCGGGCATGGCCCCGACCGGCCTCGTCCTCCGCTTCGTCCCGTACCGCTCGGCGTCCTGGCCGAGCTTCGAACCACCATCGAAGGCACTGCACGATGAACGTCGACTGGAAGGGCATCATGCCCGCGATCACCACCCCGTTCGAAGAAGGCGGCAACGTCGACCACGCGTTCCTTCTTCGTCATGCTCGCTGGATGGCCGAGGTTGGCTGCGCCGCGATCGTCCCGCTGGGATCGCTCGGCGAGGGGGCAACGCTCGAGCTCGAAGAAAAGCACGCCATCTTGCGTACGCTGGTCGATGGCCTGGCCGACGTGGCTCCCGTGGTCCCCGGTATCGCCGCGCTGAGCACCCAGCAGGCGGTGGCGCTGGCTCGGTTCGCCGAGTCGGTGGGCTGCGGTGGACTGATGGTGCTGCCACCCTATGTGCACAAGGGTGACGACCGCGAGATTCGTGCCCACTTCGACGCCGTGCTCGAGGCTACCGATCTGCCGTGCATGCTCTACAACAACCCCGGGGCCTACGGCACCGATGTACGGCCCGCGGCGATCGAGGCCATGGCGGATGCACACCCGAATTTGGTGGCGGTCAAGGAGTCCAGCGGTGATGTCCGTCGTGTCACGGAGATCGTCGCCCGCATGGACAACCGGCTGTCGGTATTCGTGGGGCTCGATGACGTGGTGGTGGAGGGCGTGCGGGCTGGGGCCACGGGATGGGTCGCGGGGGTGATCAATGCGCTGCCTGCCGCTTCTGCCCGGCTGTTCGAGCTGGCGAGCGGCGGTGACCGGCCCGGGTGCGATACGCTGTATCGTCAGTTGTTGCCGCTGCTGCGCATGGATACCGTTCCGGAGTTCGTGCAGCTCATCAAGCTCATGCAGCAGCGCGTTGGGATGGGGCACGAGCGCGTACGGCCCCCTCGGATGATGCTCATCGGTCCCGACCGCGAGCGAGCACTGGCGGACATCGACGCCGCCCTGGAGCAGCAAGGAGCGTGAGTATGGAAATCCACGGTGACCACTTCATCGCGGGGCAGCGCCTCGCAGGACAGGGCGAGTCGTTCACCGCGATCGACCCCCGCGACGGGACCACGCTGCCCGGCGCCTTCTTCGACGCCACCACCGAGCAGACCGACCGCGCCATGGAGTCTGCGGTCGAGGCCCACGAGCAGTGGCGTCGGTCGTCGCGTGAGGACCGAGCTGCGCTGCTCGAGGCGATCGCGACCGGGATCGAGGGGCTGGGCGATGCCCTCATCGAGCGTGCCAGCGCCGAGACCGGACTGCCCCCGGCTCGTTTCGTCGGCGAGCGCGGGCGCACGATGGGCCAGCTGCGGATGTTCGCAGGCGTGGTGCGAGACGGTGCCTACCTCGACGTTCGCATCGGCACCGCGCTCCCCGATCGCACGCCGCTGCCTCGCCCCGACCTTCGGCGCATGCTGGTGCCAGTGGGCCCGGTGGTGGTGTTCGGCGCGAGCAATTTCCCGCTGGCGTTCTCGGTGGCGGGGGGTGACACGGCGTCGGCCTTGGCCGCGGGGTGTCCGGTGGTCACCAAGGCCCACCCCGCTCATCCCGGGACCTCCGAGCTCGTGGCGCACGCGGTGAACGAGGCCATCGCTCGGGTCGGTGCGCCCGCCGCTGTGTTTAGCTGTCTGCACGGTCGCGGACACGCGGTGGGACAGCGGCTGGTCGGTCATCCCCACACGCGAGCGGTGGGCTTCACGGGCTCGTTGGCGGGCGGACGTGCACTCCATGGACTCGCCGCGCGGCGACCCGATCCAATCCCGGTCTTCGCCGAGATGGGGAGCATCAACCCCGTGGTGTTGTTGCCGCACGCGGTGGCGGCGAACCCGGAGGGGCTGGCGGATGCATTGTTTGGCTCGATGACCCTGGGGGTGGGCCAGTTCTGCACCAACCCCGGCCTCGTGCTGGCGGTCGCGGGCGAGGCCACCGAGCGCTTCCTCGCGCGGCTGTCGTCGCTGACCGAGGCCGCGGCACCCGTGGCGATGCTGCACGACGGGATTGCTCAGGGCTTCGCCACGAGTGCGCGTCGCCTGGACACCGCGGGCGCCGAGCGGATCGCGGGCCCGAGCGATGTTCGCGAGGGGCATGCGGGCGTTCGGCCCGTCGTGTGGCGGGTCTCGGCGGCCTCGCTTCCGGGCGATCGGCGGCTACACGAGGAGTGCTTCGGTCCGTCCACGCTGGTGGCGGTGGCCGACGACGTGGAACAGCTGCGTGCAGCGGCGACGGCCCTGCCCGGCCAGCTCACGGCCACCGTGCACGCGGCGGACGACGACGCGGCCGCCGTGGAAGGGCTGCTGCCCGTGCTCGAAGAGCGTGCAGGGAGGGTGTTGTTCGGAGGGTTTCCGACGGGGGTCGAGGTCTCGTCGGCCATGCACCACGGCGGCCCCTGGCCGGCCACCTCCGATGCCCGGTTCACCTCGGTCGGGACCGCGGCGATCCAGCGATTTTGTCGGCCCGTCTGCTGGCAGGACACACCGTCTACATATCTGCCCCCCGAGCTGCACGACGACAACCCAACCGCAATCGTGCGATCGGTCGACGGCCAGCTCGTGGTGCCCTGAGTGTCGCGGTCAGCGGAGGCGGTCGGCCAGCCAGCGGTTGGCCAGCAGCAGCACCGCAATCGCCACCCCCCACTGCACCACGCAGCTCATCACGCTGAACGGGTCGGTGGGGTCCCACCAGGTCTCGGGGGCGTAGGTGGTGGCCGACAGGTACAGCCACCACCCCAGCAGCACCACGGCCAGCGTGGGCACGACCACGCGAATCGCCAGCGACCACGCCCGCCCCGGATCCCAGTCGTTGGGGTTGTCGGCCAGCGTCTGTCGGATGACATCGGTCCCCGCCCGCGCGGTGACCAGCGCAACGAACAGGCCCGAGATCATCAGCGCGACGCCCCACACGAAGTCCTGATTGCTCAGGAAATCGAGCGACATCGCCGACGGAATACCCAAGGCAAAGCCCACGCCGAACACGACGCCGAGCGCACGGCCGCGCGCCATCCCCAGGTCGACCAGGGTCCGGACCACCAGCTCGATCATCGAGATGAGGGAGCTGAGGGCGGCGAACGCGAGGCCCACGAAGAACAGCAGGGCCACCGGACGCCCCAGGGGCATCTTGGCGAACAGCTGCGGCATCCAGATGAAGGTGAGCCCGGTCGACGCCGGTCCGCTGTCCTTCATCACGCCCAGGATCTCGGTGTGGCTCATCTGGCTGCCGAGCACGGAGAACACCGTGCCGAAGATGGTGAACGCGGCCAGGAGAGAGACCGTATTGTTGGCGACCCCGGTGATGATCGCGTTCTTCACCACGCTGCCGCGATGGCTCATGTAGGCGGCGTAGGTGAGGATGAGCCCCCAGCCCGCCCCGGTGTCCCACGCGTTTTGGGTCAGTGCCTCCAGCCACACCTTGGGCTCGGCGAGCTGCGACCACTGCGGGGTGAGCAAGTACTGCAGCCCCGCCCCGGCCCCATCGAGGGTGACGGCGCGGAGCAGCGAGAGCACCACGATGCCCAGCAGGGTGGGGACCAAGATCCGGTTGATCCGCTCGATGGATTGCACCCCGCGACGGACCGCGATCACCCCGAAGATCATGGCGAGGGCGTGGAACAGCACGGGCTGGCCGCTGCTCTGAAACCCCTCCCACAGCTGGGTTGCCGCGGCGGTGCTGGTGGGTGGAGCCTGCCAGATGGTGGCGCCCACGTAGTGGATGCACCAGCCCGCAACGACCGAGTAGTAGAACATGATCGCGGTCGCGGTGAGGCCCACGAACGCACCCATCCAGGCTCGGCCCCGGCCGCCGTGGTGCACGAACGTACCGACCACGCCGCTGCGGGCGGCTCGGCCCAGCGCATACTCGGCGATGATGAGGGGCAGGCTCCACACCAACAGGAACACGAGCCACGCCACCAAGAACGCGCCGGCTCCCTCGTCGCCTCCGTTTTGCGCGGCGATCCGAGGGAACCTCCAGATGTTGCCGGTACCGACCGCGATACCCAGCACGCTGAGGATGAGGCCCCAGCGGGAGGAGAAGCGTTGCTCGGTCGGGGCGGTCATGGGCCGCGAGTATAGGCCAAGGTCGGCTCAGTCGAGCTCGAGGCCGGCCGCAACCGCTGCGTCGGCGCTGCTGAACACCGCGATGAACGTGCCCCCGTCGGTGGCGGTGGGATAGCCGGACAAGTGAGCCCGGCGGTCCACACCTGACGACCACGGGCTCCGCTCACCCAGACACTTTGCGCAACGAACCGAACGGTTCCCGCGATGGATGTGAACAAGTCTGCAACGATCCAACGACGTCGCTGCGTCGTAGGCTCTTTTGGTCTCGCGTGTGGGCGTTGCGAGTGCAGCCCTCATCGGTGGTGAGGGGCGTGCCCGCGGCGATGGGCGGACGGGTCGTCTCGCGGACGCCCGGCCGTGGTCAGCGTCAGCGAGGTGACGCGCGGTGACCACTGCGGCGGGAGCTATCGCTTGGTGCCTGCGCCGCTGCCGTCGTCGTCTTTGTTGCCGGCCTGATTGCACTCGCCTCGATGGGCGTAGCGCTGGCCGGGGCAGGACCCCGAGCCGTGGAATTCCTGGCCATCGCAGCCGCAGTAGGTCGCGTAGTCGCGGGTGCACGCGCGCTCGTTGGACGCACACTGGCCGGGCAGGTCGTCACCAC
>JAHZJA010001208.1 GCA_022601155.1 Deltaproteobacteria bacterium
ATCATGGCGAGCCCCATATACCGAAAATGGCCAAGCCCCGCGCCGAGCAAGCGCACATGACCACGCGAGCAAACGCTCGCGGCCGAAGCGGCGCAGCTACGCGCTCCTGCGATGAACGCCCGCCTCTCGGGCTACAGGTCGGCAATCACGGCGGGTGGGAGACCTCCATGAGAGCCTCGGGCGTGCGCAGTCGCGCCCAAGAGTCGGCGGCACCGGACGGGTCGGGGACGAACCCCGGTGGTGGTCAGCCCCCGGGAAGACCCCCAACTCGCGAGTCGGCTCCGCCGCGGAAGCAGGACGCCGGCCGGCCCTCGCCGTCGCCGGGTTCCACCCAGATCAGTCGGCGGCCGTCTCTGAGACGAATGGCTCGCTCGGCGTCGTGGAAGCGTGCACGGCCCGAACCCGGCCCCCCTCGTCCTACAGGTTGGACAACGGAATCGGCAGCCCGATGCCGACGCTGGCCGTCCACCCCCCGGGCCCATGGAAGACTCGCCCCACACCAACGTCGACGAACACATAGTCGTTCAAGGCCAGCAGCACCCCCATCCGTCCTCCCACGCCAAAGGTGGCGGCACGCATCCGGACGCTCCCCAGGTCTCCATCGTGGCGGTGGTGCAGCTGCGCGCGCGCCACGACAGCGGTGACGGTCGTCCGGGCCTCGACGAAGGGGCGGATGCGCTTGTCCGATCGCATCGCGTAGCCCACGAACCCCTCGACGGGGATGCCTCCCACACGGCCATCGGTGATCGCATAGCCGACGGGCAGCGGATCATGATCGAGGCGTAGCCCGGTGTAGCCCTCGTAGCCAGCCCCAACGCCGAAGCGCCAGCCGGAGAGGGACAGGTTGATGCGAAATGTCGGGGTCAACGACAACGCTCGGCCGACGAGGCGAGCATCGGACAGCACGGCCGGCCCGCGCCCCGCCAAGCCAACCCCGACCGGCCCCACAGAGCCCGCCCGCGTGTGGAGGGACAGGTCGAGCGTCTCGTCGAATTTTCCGGCGCTGGCCTCCAACGGCGCGCCAATGGAGACCGTGACGCAGGCCATCGCCCACACGAGCACGGCGATCCAACGCGGAGTACGCGGATTGACTCGGGCAGGTCGGGCTATCGGTGTCACTCGAACGCGCGCCCGACCGAACCCATTACAGGGCATACGCACAACACCGGGAGACCAGCGTCTTGGAGGCCTCGAGCTCGTGGAACTGCCCCGCAGCGATGCATGACGTGAGCGCTCGACTCTCGAGCGACACGGATGCACGGGGTCGATTTTCTGCCATGCCGCCCTTGATGCGTGGCACGGCTGACGGACTCCAGCCGCACGGCGCGATGGGGGTGCCCCGGGCTGGGACGTGGGATCCTGTGGATCACGACCGTCTGCACCGTGGCTGCAGCGACGGCCCTGGCTCGCAGGACGAACGTGTGGTCGGCGTGGATCCCGTCCGGGCTGCGTCGACGTGGTGCCCGGCGGCGCCGCTTTCAATGCGGCTGTCCCCCCCCCCGCAAGGACCCTGGCGCCGCGGTCCTGCCCTGCCTTAGCCCGAGCCGAACACCACGAGATCCGGTCGGCCCACAGTCCAGTCGCGTGCCAACGGGGCGGTCGGCGTGCGACCGGGGAGCTTCACGCTCACCGTCCATACCCGCTACCCGCTGGCCGGCACTCGTCCCGTCAGTTGCAGGCGTTCGCGGGGCGGCAGGTCTTGCTCACCGGGTTGGACCACGTGTGGTACTTGCAGCAGTTCGTCTGGCACTGGCCATGGCTGGAACAGACATTGCCCTGGCCCCGCTTGGTCCGACACTCGTCCTTGCCGATACCCAACACGCCCTTCCAGCAATACTCGTTCTGGTTGCACGAGTCTCCTCCGCACAGGGCCGGATTTCCGCCGTTGTTGACGGGGGGAGCTCCACCGCACTCGGCGATGCACTGGTCGAGCAAGACCCCGGCCATGGTCAAGGACGCGTTGAGCATCGCGATTGCAAACATCGCGATCAGGAGTCCGAAGGGAAACGTCGCCGCGGCCAGAACCATCTCGAGAACGAACAACGCCAACGGGATGACCATGGCGGCAACGTAGGCGTTGTAACAAAGCTGCTTGCACGGGTTGTAAATGGACAGGACGAGCTCGTCTTCGACGGCCGCCGCGAGGATCGCGTTGCCTTCGTTGGTCTCGAGCGCCAGCTCGAACACGTAGCGAACGTCCTGGGCCGAAGCGCCTTGGAGATCGTGGTTGTCCCGGATCTCGTTGACCAGGTACTGCATGGAGTCGAGGAGCTTGGGGTTGCCGCCCAGGTGGGCGAGCAACGTTCCGGGACCCATGACCTCTCCGAAGGCAGGCGCCGTGGTCGTGACGGCGATCCCGTCGAGTGCCTCGCCCGAGAGCTTTTGCTGAGCCTGATGCACGTCCCCCATCACCTCGGCGCCAACCTCGATGAGCTCGACGAACGCCTCATCGGCAACGATCGCTTGCGCGATCTTCTGGCCGTTCTTGACGATCTCCGAGGACGGCCCTTCGCCGCTGGCACGAAGCTCCACCGGAGTCTCACTGACCTCGGCTTGCGGGAGCATTTCGCAGCCCGCGACCACCAGCGATGCCGACAGTGCAGTCGCTGTGAACGCCCGGAGAATACGGGAACCAAATTTGTGAAGCTCGAGACTATCCATTCACCCTCAAGAGTCCCGGAGAGGGCAAACGGATCAAAAAACCGCCCGCGGCTGCAAAACAGCGCTCAAACGCCATGGTCGACGAATCGGGGCTCCATGGTCACGCCGTCCGATCGATCCCAGCACAATCCCAGACGACGGGAACGCGATTGAGTCGTGGTCCGTGAAAGCCATGGAGCGACTCCGTCGTTCTCACCCGTGGGCCGTCTGCCGGCCCCCACCGAGCCGATGCCATATTGGAGCCAAGCCACCCTCGCCGCCTGCCTGATGGCGATCTCCGCGTGTTGGACAGCCCCCGGCGGCCACAAGCCCCCCCAAGACCCGAACGATCGCCGGCTCACCGTGGGCTCCCCCGAGTCCCGCCCGCCGACGACGGCATCGGCCCCGCCCGCACGCGACCTCTCGACGCCCTACACGCCCGAGGAGCGACTCGCCCTCGCCCACCGCGAAGACGATCGGAACGCGACGACCCCGGCGTCGACCCTGCGCCTGACCGAAGCGCTCAGCCACCGCCCCGCGGCACGCGACACCGGTCAACTGAGCGAGCAGATCGCCGTGCTCAAGCGATTGATCAAGGCGACCGACTCGGCCGCGCCGGAGTTTGCCGACCTGCTGTTTCGCCTCGGCGCCACCTACGAGGGTCTCCGAGCTCACAACGAGTCACGCGCAGAGGGACTCACCCCGCAGATCGACGCGGCCCTGGCCGCCGGCGATACGCACAATGCCTCGCTCCTTCGGCAGCGACAGGCGAAGCTCCACGAGCAGGCCCGCACCTCCCTGACCGATGCGGTCAAGATCTACCAGGCCCTCGTCACCAAGCCGCAGTTCGAACACTACCAACATCGCGACGACGCCTTGTTTCAGTACGGCCTCGGGCTGAGCGAGCTGGACCGTGCGCCCGAGATGCGGCACGCGTACCTCACCATCGTTCGCCAGTTCCCGAGCAGCCCCCATGTCCCCTTCGTCTACGCGAGCTTCGGCGACCACTATCTGCGCAAGGGCCGACTGCGCGAGGCCCACAAGCTGTACGCCAAGGCAATTGCCAGTGGTCCGGACAGCCCCCTTGTCGCATACGCCATGACCAAGCAAGCATGGTGTGATCTGCTGCAGGGCCGCGAGGAGGATGAGGG
>JAHZJA010001209.1 GCA_022601155.1 Deltaproteobacteria bacterium
CGGGCAAGTGGTACGGGATGCACTCGTGCTCGGGAGCGCTGCACCCAGCATCGGCAACGGACAGGTCACACCACTGCGTGCAGCACTGCTGCCCCTGGCAGCGCGCTCCGAGGTCGGCCTGGGGTTGGCACACCGACCCCTGCTCGCACGATGCGACGCCGCTGCACACCTCGCCGAGCCCCGCCGTGCCGTAGCCGTTTGGCTGGCACACCGCCCGATGGTGGCCCACCTGCACACACGCCGAGGCACCGGTGGGGCACTGCACGTCGAGAGGGTTGCACTTGGGCCAGCACAGGCTGGGCTCGCCGTCCGAAGGCACGCATGACGCCTCGCTGGCGCAGCCCCCGTCGATCGTCGGTAGCTGCTCCTCGCCAGCCGTGCAGACGCTGACACACACCTGGCCCTGGTCGGCGCCGACTGGCGCCGAGCAGAATGCGAATCGCTCGCAGTCGTCGTTGCAGCTGTCCGGATCGAAGCTGCAATCGTCCCCGATGGGTACCGGCGAGTCGGCGACGGGAAAACAATGGGCAACGGCGCGGTCGAAGACTCCATCGATGAGCTCGGGCACGCAGTGGAAGCCGGCAGGACAGCTGCCGGGCCCCAGCAACGAGCACACCTGCAGGCCCTCGGGATGGGCGCACGACAGCGGAGGCTCACCAGAGGTATCGCCGGTGACCGAGCCCGTCTCCGATGTCGACGAGCCGCCCGTCGATGTCGATCCAGAGGCGGTCCCATCGGCGCCCGAACCCGCGCTGCTGCTGCCCATCTGGCCGGTCGACGCCTCGTTGCCGCCGTCGCCGATGGGCTCCACCTGATTGCAGCCCACGCCCACCGCCAGCATCCACCCGACCAACCATCTGCACGGAGGCGACGAATCAAACATGGACGATCGAGATACCATCGATCGGCGGCCCGAGCCCCCCTGTTTCTGGCCATTGAGCCGCCCGAGGACCTCGCGCTGCGACGCCGTGTTCCATCCCGTGACAAGGGCGTGAGCCAGCTCGGAACACGCGCAGCAATAGTGCTAGGGTCGTGTGCGTGCGCGGGGTCGCCATCGTATTCATCGCCGCCGTGGGGTCGGCTGCCATTGGGTGTCAGTCCAACCCCGCCGCGTGCGGGGGGTTTTGCGGCGAAGGCACCGTGTGCGAGGCCGGTCGCTGCATCGTTGCCCCTCTGCCCGAACCCGAAGTCGAGGCCGAGCCCGAGGCCAAGGGCGGCAAGAAGCGACGCCGCAAGGGCAAGCGCAAGGGAGGCCGGACGGCAGCGGGCGGGCTCGACGACCGCGACGGACACATTCCCCGCTACCGGGCCAAGCGTGACGAGCAGATCCCCGAGGGCAGTGAGCGCCTGAGCGATCGCAAGGTCCGGCAGCAGATGCGCACGCTGGAGCCCGCGTTCAATCGCTGCCTCGAGCGCGCGAGCCAGGTGACCGACGCCACGCTCACCGGGTCGGTCTCGTTCACCGTCGGCATCGAACCCAGCGGCAAGGTCTGGGGCGTCAACGCGCGACTGCCGTCCAAGTGGGGCGTGGAGGGGCTGCGTGCGTGTTTCCGCAAGGTGGTCTATGGGCACCGGTTCCCCTCTTGGGACGGGCCGTCCATGGGTGTCGACTACCACTTCCAGGTCGACTGATCGTCGCCAAGTGACAGCCGCCAGCCGTCATTGACGAACTGGCAACGAAGTTCGTTGGCGTTTTGTCGTGATCCGATGGGGGCCTGACGACTCTCTCGTGAGTACAGGGCCCGCGGGGCCCACTCGCCGGCTCCGGCACGCCCTTACGGCGTGTACGGAGGCAGGAAGACAACGATATGAACAAGAAAGATCTGGAACAAAAGAAGGCCCTCAAGAAGAAGGCGCTCCAAGAGGCGCTGCTCAAGACCGTCCAGGGCGGTGCGACGGCGCATCACAACCCCAAGTTCCCCGGACCGGTGAACTTCATCTGCACCTTCGACCCCAATCCGGCTGTCGATCCGATCGGGCCCTTCTGATCCCGTACCGCTCCGGTGGTGGCACCACGCCTCCACCGGGGCCCCCTCGTTGTCGCCATGGACTTTTCAACCCTGCTGTCGCCGCTGACGACGACCGATTTCGTCGACGGTCCCTGGGAGCGCCATCCCGCCCGCCTCGGCCCCTGCTCGGCCGAGTGCATTGCCGCGCTGCTGCGCCTGGACGACGTCGATCGCATCCTCGCCGAGGGTCGCCTGCCGCCGGCGCTGCTGTCGTTCAATCGCGGCGGTGAGGCGGTCAGCCCCGACCGCTATCGCATCCAGCACTCGGCCGGGAAGGACCGCGTGGTGGAGTCCATCGACCAGCCGCGGGCCCATGCGCTGCTGGCCGAGGGGCACACGATGGTGATGGCCGAGCTTCAGTCGTGGCACGAGCCAGTCCGCCAGCTGTGCGACTCGATGGCGCAGGTCCTCGCCGGCCGGGTCCACGCCAACGTGTACATCACCCCCTCCAGCTGCCAGGGGTTCGGCGCGCACTACGACAGCCACGATGTGTTCATCGTGCAGCTGGTCGGGCGCAAGCGCTGGCGCCTTCGCGGTGCTCCGCACCCACTGCCGCTGTCTGGGGAGAGCTTCACCCGCGTCGCCCCCAGCGTGGGACCCGTCGAGCGCGAGCTGGTGCTCGAGCCCGGGGACGTCTTGTACCTGCCCCGAGGACACATCCACGAGGCCGCCGCCATGGACTCTCTGTCGATGCACACCACGCTGGGCGTCACGGTGCCCCGCTGGGCAGACCTGGTGACCGAGCTCATCGCCGTCGCGAGCCACGAGGACGTCGCGCTGCGGCGCGCGCTGTTGCCCGCGATGGTCCGCACGGGGGCATCGGCCGACGGTGTCGAGACCGCGACCGCCCTGTGGAAGCGGCTCATGCGGCCCGAGACCCTGGCCAAGGCTCGCGCTCGACTCGCCCGCCGCTTCAGCCCCGTCACTCCACCACGAACGCGACACCGCCTGGTCGACTTTGCCCGTACCGAGGCGCTGGATGTCGACATGGTGTGCGGGCCGCAGCCCGGGTTGGCCATTCGCCGCGACGCTGCGGTCGGCACGGTGGAGCGGCGCAGCTCCACCCAAGCGCTGGTCCTGCCCGAGATCCTCGGCGAAGAGCTCGAGTACATCGCAGGGAGCACCCGCTTTCGCGTGGGCGACCTGCCCGGCGAGCTCGACGACGAGGACAAGCTCCAGCTCACCCGTACCCTCGTCCGTGGCGGCTTCGTGCGCTGCTACGGGCAGCCGGAGGCGACACCATGAGCCACGCCACCGTCGCCTCGCTGTCGGATGTGTTGGGCTACCGCAACGCCGCCGTCGTGGCCGCGTTCGGCCGCCGATTCGACGTGTCCCCCGAGCAGGCCGAGCTGCTGTTCGACGACACCCTGCGCTGGCTGTGGCTGTGCGGCAAGCTGCGCGCCACCCTGCGCCAGGGCATCGCGGACGCGCCGTGCTCCTCGCTGGCGATCACCCCCAGCATGAAGCTCATCGACGAGATGTGGCACACCTTCTTGCTGTTCTCGGCCGACTACCGCCAGTTCTGCGACGCCTACGTCGGCGGCTTCGTCGACCACCTCCCCGAGGCCCCTGCCCCGGCCACCCCGACGCCTGCCACCGACTCGACGGTCCGGGATCGCATCGAAGGCCAGCTGGAGTACGTCCACGACGAGCTCGGCGAGGCCGTCCTGCGTCGTTGGTACGTCGAGTACGCCGACCTCCACACGCTCGAGCACGTCGATCGCATCCACCGATCCCTCGCCGCCCAGGAAGCGCTGCGCCGATGAACGTCTATCAGTGGTTTCCCACCACGGTGTACCGCGACGCGGTCCCCGTCGACGCGGCCCGGCTGCAGGCGATTGCGTCCGAGCTGACCGCGCTGCAGCAGCCCGAGGCCGGCCGCCACGGCATGCTCGCCAGCGGAGGTTCATCCACATATCACCACGACTGCCAGGTCTTGGCTCGGCCCAGCCTCGCCGACGTGCGGGAGCAGCTGACCGAGCAGATCAGCGACTACGTGGAGGGCCTGGAGTGCCAGCTTGGAGGAGGACGGCTCGCCATCGCCAACAGCTGGGCCAACGTCTATCCCCCCGGTGCCTTCGTCACCCTCCACGACCACGGCGGCGCGATGCTCAGCGGAGCGTTCTACGTGCAAGCCTCTGCAGGCGGGCACATCATGTTTCGCAACCCGCTGCTCGACAAGTGCAAGGGTGCCAAGCCCCTGCCCTTTGCCGAGGTCCAGCCGGTCGACGTACAGGCGGGCGAGCTGCTGCTGTTCCCCGGTTGGCTGGAGCACCAAACCGACCCCAACCCGGGCCCACAAGACAAGATCGTCTTGAGCTTCAACGTGGTGTGGCAGCCCGACCCAAGCGGCATGTTGCCCATCGAAGGACCACCCGCATGAACGTCGCCACCACCATCGAACGACTGCTCGCCTTCGGCGACGAGAACGGACTGCGCTCGGTCCTCGACGCCCGCCCCACGCTCGAGCTCCTGGCGGAGGAGTTCCGCGACCACGATGTCCAGGAGGTCGGGCCCCGCGAGCTCGAGCGGGTGTTCGTGGAGGCTGGATTCGACGCCGCGGCGGCGCACTCCTGGTTCGACGCCAAGCGCTCGGCCTGGAGCGCGGCCTACGGCAGCGACCGCGGCTACCAGCACAAGTGGGGCGCGCACACCCCCTGCGACGTGCTGGAGCGATGGTACGCCGACCAACCCCGCCCTCCTGCTCGCGCCCTCGATCTGGGCTGTGGCGACGGGGTCAATGCGGTGTTCATGGCCAGCAAAGGCACCGCGGTCGATGCCGTCGATCTATCGCCTGCGGCCATCGAGACCGTCGGTCGCAACGCCGCCGCGGCTGGGGTGACGGTGCACGGCATGGTGGGCAGCGTGCACGATCTGCCGTCGGACGCGGGCCCCTACGACCTGGTGTTCGATCGCGGCTGCTTCCACCACGTACCCATCGTATTCTGGCACCTATACATCGAGCAGATCGAGCGAATGCTGGCCCCTGGCGGCACCCTGCTGCTGATGTGCCACACGCCCAAGGTCTTCCCCGACCGCTACGTCACCCTGGCGTACGGCCACCTGGGCCGCGTGGTGCAGTTCTTTTGCGACGGCAAGGCCGAGTCGTCGTTCTCTCCTTCGGATCTGCGAGCCATCTTCGGCGACCGGTTCGAGATCGTCGAGCAACGGCGCGCCCCCGATCACGAGGGCAAGCCGTTCGAGTTCAACGTGTGCCTCATGCGGAGTCCCCAGCCATGATCACCGAGCTGTTGCGTCCGCCCTCCACCCAAGACCGCGGGGTGTTGTCCGAGCTGTTCGCCCCGCTGGGGCCCGAGCGGTTCTTCGCCGAGTACTGGGATGTGGCGCCCCTGCGGCTGAGCCCCGGGCCAGACACCGCGCGTCGTCAATGGCTCGATGTCCCGTCGGTCGTCGACATCGTCACCACCGCGGGCGTGTCTGCAATGGACGTACGGATGGCACGAGACGGCACCCAGCTCGAGGTCGACGCCTACTCGAGCCGTGCGTACCACCACGACTGGTCCTCGACGGCGATCCTCGACCCCGACAGGATGCTCAGCCTCTACGACCAAGGGGCAACCATCCTTCTCGAGAGCCTCGACCGCTATCACCTCCCGACCGCCCGTCGGGCCCGGGCCATCGAGCAGTGCTTTGGGTGCACCCTCAAGAGCAATGCGTTCCTGACCCCAGCCCAGTGCAACGCGTTCCCGCTGCACAACGACACGTACGACGGGCTCATCGTCCAGCTCCGCGGCACCAAGCACTGGGACCTGTACGAAAACGAGACGGCCCTGCCCCTTCGCGACCAGCGGTTCGAGCCGGGCCGCGACCAGCCGGGGGCACTGCTGATGAGCGTGGATCTCGAGCCTGGCGATCTCCTGTACGTGCCGCGCGGCGTGATCCACCGCGCCGAGGCGATCGGCGAGGACTCGCTCCACCTGACGATGATCCCGGTCTGGCCCACGTGGGGCGAGCTGCTCGACGCGCAGCTGCGACACGCCGCCCACCACGACGTCCAGTTCCGCCACGGCTACCGCGACGACGCGTTCGACGAGGCCACGCTGACCAACCTCCTCGCGCGGCTGTGTGGTGAAGACGCGCTGGCAGGCGGTCTGGGTCGGCTGCGCGACGAGTTGGTGACCACCCGCCGCCCTCTGGCCGCCGACCGCTGGCAGGACCTGCACGACCGCGAGTCTGTGGGGCCCGAGTCGACCGTCCGTGCCCGCGAAGGCGTGATGGTCTCGCTGCGTCGCACCGGTCCCGATGAGGTTCGGATCGCATGGAACACGCAGCGTCTGTCGTTCTCGGCCTGCCTCGAGTCCGCCCTCCGACGGGTGTTGGGCGGCGCCGCGGTTCGGGTCTCCACGTTGGCCGAGTCCGCCGATCAACCCGCCCCGGTCGACGCCGTTCGACAGCTGATGAGCGCGGGCCTGCTGTCCCTGGAGCCCACGTCATGAAGCTGTGCCTCATCGGCAAGCTGCCCCCCGTCAAGGGCGGGGTGGCCCGGCTCGCCTACCAGACCGTCATCGCTCTGGCTGCCGCCGGGGTGGAAGTCCACGTGGTGACCAACGCCAACGAGGTCGAGCCCTGCCACCGCCACCTGATGCTCCCCGAAGATCACGGGGTCATGGCCGAGGCGCTGACCGGGGTCCATGTGCACCAGACCCAGACGGTCTTCGAGCCACGCTCGTTCCACATCCCGCTGTCGCCCGCCTACGAGACCAAGCTGCTGTCGCTGGCGATGGACGTCATCGAGGAGCACGACTGCGACGCGGTGATGGGCTGGTACTTCCAGCCCTATGGCGTGGTGGCAGCGCTGGCGGGCCAGCTGCTCGGCAAGCCGGTCATCGCCATGCACGCTGGCAGCGACATCGGATTTTTGCCCGACCACCCCCAGCTGGGCCGCGCCTACCGTCGAATGATCGCCCAGACCGACGCCATCATCACGGGCAACTCCGACCCCGTGCTCGGGCGGCTGGGCGCACTGGGAGCCACCGAGCGACAGCTGCGATTTCCGGAGCCCGGCTTCAACCGCTTGCTGCCCGAGTTCTCCAAGCCCCTACCGTTCGACGTGGCGGACTACGTTCCGCACCTGGCCGAGCACTACCGACCCTACGCCACCCCGCACGGTCCGCTGGCCCTGGAGCTCATCGACGACATCGTCGAGCTGTCGAGCAAGCCGCTCGATGCCGACGCCCCGACGATCGGCGTCTACGGCAAGGCGGGCACGGTCAAGGGCACCGTCGAGCTGTACGAGGCGTTGGAGCGACTCGGCCAGCGGGGCCGCCGATTCAACTTCGTCCAGCTGGCCTGTGGGCGGTTCCCGATTCTCGACGGCCTGTACCGACAATTGCTGAGCCGCCCCGCCTTGGCCGCCCGCAGCTGGGTGCTGCCCACGGTGGCCCCGTGGCGCATCCCCGGCTATCTCGACCGCTGCGACATCACCTGCTTCTTGGAGAACCGCTTCGGTATTGCGTTCCACACCCCCAACGTGCCCCGGGAGATCCTCGCGCGCGGGTCCTGCTTCGTGTGCTCGGGCGAGGTCGCCAACAGCGGCCTGTGGAGCACCGCGCTCGACGACGGCGACAGCGTGGTGGTGGTCGACGACCCCCGCAACATCGACGACCTGGCCGAGCGCATCGACGGGGTGCTCGAAGATCGCGAGCGCCGCCAGCAGATCGGCGAGTTCGGCCGCTTCATCTCGGAGCAGATCGAGCCCCACGCGACGGAAAACCACGTCGCCAACCTCATTCGCAAGATCATCGAGGAGCAGTGAACGCGCCGCTGCACCCTCCTGCCCGCACGCACCTGGGGATGGAGCCGCCGGTCTCGACGGCGCTCGACGACGTGCTGTCCTACCGCGCTCCCGCGGTCTTGGCCGACATCGAGGCGCACTACGCCATCGACCACGCGCAGGCCCGGCTGTTGTTCGAGCAAGCCCTGCGGTTTTGCTGGCTGCTGAGTCGGCACCCCAGCCCAGGGGATACGGTCGCATTGCTGGCGCGACCGCTGGCGGCGATTGCCGCCGTCGGGGAGCGCTTCGTGCTGAACACACGGGCGTACGTCGAGTTCTGCGAGCGATATTTCGGCCGCTTCATCCACTGGCCGCGCCCCGAGCCGGGTGCCTCTGCGCCCTCCCAGGCCCGGCTCAACACGCTCGTCGAGTGGATCTACGACCAATTGGGGCCCCAGGTGTTCGCGCTGTGGTTCCAGCAGCTGGCCGAGCGATATCCACCCGAGCATCTCCAAGCGCTCCGGACCACCCCATCCCACAAGACGCTGAACGTCATCGCGGCGCCGCGGGCAAGCCGAGGCCTGTCGCGGGCGCCGGGCTCCCAAGTCGAGGTGCACTGTGCCGTCAGCGGTCAGCCCGCGCGCGCGGCCCGGGTCGCTGTCACCCTCCACGAGCCCCGCGTGATCGTGGTGGACGATGCGTTCACCCCCGCCGAGTGTGATGCCCTGACGCGACGGGCCGTGGGTCGAACGAGGACTTCCCGGGTCCGCGATCAGCAGTCCGATCCCTCGCGCACCAGCGAGACGTGGCGCCCCCCAGCCGACGATCGTCTGGTCGTGGCGCTGCGCAACCGCATTGCCGCACTGGTCGACATGCCGCCGTCGACGGCAGAGCCACTGAAGGTCCACCGCTACGGCCCCGGCGCACGCTTCGACCTCCACCACGACAACCCCTCGCGCGAGGTCCTCCAGCACCAGGGCGTCACCGCCGTACGCCTGGTCAGCTGCATCATCTATCTGGGCGAGGTCGAACAGGGGGGCGACACCTGGTTTCCTCATTTGGGTCTGTCGGTCTGCCCCCGGCCCGGCACCATGCTCGCGTTTCACAACTTCGACCGACGCGGCCACGAGGACCCGACCAAGCGCCACGCGGGGCGTACCGTGCACCACGGCAACAAGTGGATCGCCACGCAGTGGTGGTGGAGCACCCCCTACGCTCATCGCAGCCAAGGTCGGCCTTTAGGGGAATAACCGGCCCAGGCCCGCGCGTAGGGGCACCCATCGGTGCGCAACGTGCTTTTTTTGCTCCTGGCCGTCTGGCTGGGATGCGGGACGACCCCGCCCCCCGCTCCGCGTGCTCATGGGGCGCTGCCACAGTCGGCGTACATCTGGCAGCGGCAGTGGTCCGACGCGGTCACCGATGCCGTACGACAGTCGCAGCCCCAGACCCATGCCGTTGGCCTGTGGCCGCTGGCGGCCGAGCTGTCGTGTGACAACGGTCAGCTGCGGGCGCAGACGGTCGCGGTGGACTACGAAGCCGTCGGCGAGGCCACGGCCGACGTCGCCGTGGTCATCCGGGTCGGCCCGTGCCCCACGGCGACGATGGACAGCCCCGGGGCCACCGAGGCCCTCACCGAGCACGTCACCGAGGCTCTCGCCCGAGCGCGACACGCTGGCTTCGAGCCCCGGGAAGTGCAGATCGATTTCGATGCCACCGTCGCCCAGCTGCGTGCGTACACCCGGTGGCTCCAAGCGCTTGGCCCTGCCGTCCAGCCGACGCCGCTGACGATCACCGCACTGCCGGCGTGGCTGGGCAACGCCGCGCTTCCACCACTGCTGGCGGCGACCGAGGGCTGGGTGCTGCAGGTGCATGGCCTGGCGCCGCCTACCGATATCGAACATCCCATGGCGATCTTCGACGCCGACACGGCGATCGACTGGATCGAACGCGCAGCGCGACTGCAGCGACCCTTTCGCGTGTCGCTGCCGACCTACGGCTACGTGGCGGCGTTCGACGAGGAAGGCACCTTCGTGGGTCTGGCGGCAGAGCAGGCACCCGCCACCTGGCCCACCGGTCTCACCGTGGTGGCATCCCGCTCCGATCCCTCCGCGGTGGCGGGTCTGCTCCGCGCTGTCGAGCTGGAGCGAC
>JAHZJA010001210.1 GCA_022601155.1 Deltaproteobacteria bacterium
GCCCCCGAACAAGCGCTGCGCGCTCGTGGCCTGCGCGACCTTGGCCAGGATGTCCTGGTTGCCCAACAACTGGATCGCCTCCGCCACGGGACCCTCGGCGGCCTTGAACCGGGCGACAGCTGCGGCGGTGTCGGCCTGAGTCTCCGCGACGCGTAGCTGGAGCTGTGCCTCCCCGATGTCACGCTCGGCTGCGGCCTCCTGCCGACGCCGAGCGATCTTCCGCTCCGCCTGCTCGTCGGCGAGCAGCTCGGCGGCCTTGCGCTCGTCGAGCTGCTTGACCAGCTTGGTTACTTCGGCCTCGATCCGAGCCTCGTGCAATGCCAGCTCGCGCTTGATCTGCTCGGCCTCGAGCTCGGCCCGGAAACGGGCGGTCTGTGCCTGCTCACTGGCCTGATCTCGCTCCATTCGCAGCCGGTTCTTGTCGAGCTCCAGCTTGTTGGCCATGCGCTGCAAGCCGTATCGCGACGCGACCACGAAGGCCCGCGCCTCTTCCACCTGCTGGGCGAGACGATCGTTGGTGATCGAGCATCGCACCACCTCGACCTCTCGCAGCGCCATGCCCAGATCGGCGAAGTCCAACCCCGGGCCGCCCTCGGCCTGCCCCATCAACGCGGCACGTACGAGGGCGTCCGGGTCCTCGTAGAACGCGTCGATGGTGGCCTCGCGCACAGCCGTGGCCACCGCGCGCCGGACCCGGTCGCACAGGCGCTGGACGTAGTTGCCGATCGAGAACCACCGCGCGGGCTCGGTCCCCACGAAGTCGGCGCTCAGCGCCACGTGCAACGAGACGTCCACGTGATCGGCGGTGACCACATCGAGCTGGTCTTCCACCCGGTTGTCGGCCAGCCGTAGGTACACGGTCTGGGCCGTGCTCGCGGCGGACTTGGGCAGGCCGCTGCTGTACTCCACCGACTGCAAGGTCTCGTCGTACTCGAGCAGCACATCGGTGGGCCCTACCTCCACGCGTCGCTCGCCGCGCTTGTCGACCACCATCACCGCGTAGCCGTCCCACACCGAGACCGTCGGCACGCCCGAGTACTTGGTGTCGAGGGTGAGCGTGCGCGGCTGGGAGTAGGTAGCGACCCGCTGCCACTCGTCTGCGAACGCACCCGCCGAGGCCGAGTGCACCGAGCTGTGGGCCCCACCGGTCGTCTTGGCGTCGGCCTTGGAGGAGGTGCGGCCGCTCTTGAGGTTGCGTCGTACCTCCCCCTCGCTCACCGATGCCCGCGTCGACGGCCGCCGGGGCAGCAGCGACCCGAGGGCGGAGTTGTACTGCTTGGCCTCGTCGTTGCCGGGGTAGTACAGGTCGCACTGAGCCTCGCTCAACACCCGGCGAACCACGACCTCGGTTCGCGGGTCGCACAGCAACATGGTCGGCCCCCGCACCGTGCGGATCTCACCCGTGTTGCGGTCCATGACGTAGCGGGCCTCGCCCTCGGGAACGGCCGTCGCAAAGTGCTTGGCGGAGCCGTCGTACTTGACCAGCGAGTGCTCCGGTCGCGGAAAGTAGATCGGGGTGTCCCGCCCGGTGATGAACAGCTCTTCGCCCTCGGCGTAGGTGTGCTCGCCATCGGTGTAGGGAGCGATCACCTTGACGTGGATGCCCTGGATGGGATTGAGCTCGGTCGGCCGAAAGACACTCGAGCCGCTCTTGTCTCGGTAGAACCGCTGGGTGGGTCGCGGGAACACCACCTGCGGGCCGCGCTGGTAGTCCTTGTCGCCGTTCTCGTCGACGAGGATGCAGTACTGCAGCCGCTCGAGGGTGAGGGCCTCACGCATGTACCGCCCGCTCTCCTCGGGCACCACCTCGACACCCGTGGGCGGCATGTAGAACGAGACCTCGGTGCCCTTGACGATGAACTGCTTGCCCACGGTCAGGTCGTCCTCGGTCAGCTCACCGATGGTGCCTTCGCCCACGGCCGCGCCAGCCTCCGCGTTGGGGCCGGACGCGCTCTTGAGCACGGTCTTCTTCCAGTTCTCCTTCGCGGCCTCCTCGTCGTAGATCCGCGCGACGAGGTACTGGTTGGAGCGAAGGTGGTGCCCGGAGATCACCTTGGCGAACTGCTGCGGCCACAAGGCGAAGGTGGCCGGGCCCGGGATGTTGACGCGCTGCCCCATCAACAAGCGGGGCGAGCTCTCCTTGCTGCCCTCGCTCGGCTGCGGCGCGTTGGCCTGCGCGGGGGGATTCCACAGCTCGATGTAGTAGCCCTGCGCGGCGAGGGGGCACTGCTGCGTTGCCTCCTCCAAGTCGACGGCGCGGAAATGCCGAAGCTCGGAGTCGTAGACCACGGGATACTCCTGACCGGTGATGTTGAGCACGGTCGGTCCCGTCAGCACCTTCACCGAACCGGTGGTGGTGTCCTGGGTGAACGCGTACTCGCCGTTGGAGAGCACGAGGTCGGTCTTCTTCATCTTGCGGGGTGCGTCGGTCATCGCTCTGCTCCTTCGAGTCCGGTACGTTTGTCAGCCGGACATCGAGTCGGTAGAGCAGGACGGGTGCCGAGAGCACCGCGACCGCAACAAGACGAGTGATTCTATGTTTTTGCGTTGCTTGGCGGTTCTCGGCTCTTTGGACGATTTTATCCAATGAGATATAAAGAGATACGTTTGGATTGGTGTCCTACAGCGCCTGGAAGCAGGCCGCGGGCGTGCTCGTGACGGAGCCGATGCGGATGCTGTCCATGTCTGCCGTCACGCGGAATCGACTGATCGAGACGTTGGCACCGAACATGTCGGCCAGGTCGAACGAACCGCTACCGCTCGCGGGCACGGTGCCCAGCGAAGCTCCGCTGTCATCCCACGCTTGGACCCAGGACTCACCCAGCAGACCATCGAGATCCACGTTGCCTGCGATCGGGACGAAGTAGCTCGTGACCGCCGACGGCATGTCGAATCGGAAATCGAGCCACTCATTGGTGTCGAGGATGCTGTCGGATGTGCCGCCCACGACCCCGAGGCCATTGAGGTTGAGGACGTTGATCATCGTCGAGCCGGTCACGGTGATCCCCGGGAGCTCGTCGTACAGCTGGCCGGAGGTAAACGATCCGAGGTTGGTGTAGCTGACCAACAGGGGGGCGGGCTCGCCATCGGGGCCCGCCGTGCAGGGGCAGACGAAACTCTCGATCCCGTCCACACACAGCAGCCCATCTGCGCAGGGGTTCGGAGCACAGTCGTCGATGTTGCTCGCACAGGTGTCGCCCTCGAACCCCCCGGGGCAGCTGCACTCGAAGCCTTGGGCCGCATCGGTACAGATCCCACCGTTTTGGCAGGGGTTGGGCGCACAGTCGTCGACGCTCGTCTCGCAGGTCGGGCCCTCCCAGCCCGGGGCGCATAGACACTCCGCCGCCCCGTCCACCACGCTGCAGACCCCCCCGTTTTGGCACGGACCGATGTC
The DNA here is from genome assembly GCA_022601155.1 of Deltaproteobacteria bacterium. Classification (GTDB taxonomy): domain Bacteria; phylum Myxococcota_A; class Polyangia; order Nannocystales; family Nannocystaceae; genus Paraliomyxa. The sequence continues at coordinate 3,395 of JAHZJA010001210.1, forward strand.
GCCGGGCCCGAGGGTACGGTTTTCGCAGAAGTCTCCGGTGTACTCCGCCGGGCACTCGCACGCTGGCCCGTCATCGTCGGCATGGCAGCGGCCGCCGTTGTTGCAGGGGTTGGGGCTGCAGTCGTCTCGCTGCCCGACACTCGTCGAGCTCGAGGTGTCGCTCGAAGTCGAAGTGGAGTTCGTCTCCGAGCCCGGGGCTCCCGATTCCCATCCGTCGCCCGGTACCGCCCCGCTGGTCGTGCCTGCCACCCCGCCATGATCGTCGCCGAGACCCGTGCTTCCCTCGAACGTCGACTCCTGCATGGTTCCAGGATCGAAACATGCGGGAACGAGGCAGGTGGCTGTGAGGCCCGTGCCGAATACGATGACAGCCCGACTGATGTTCATGCGTCCAATCAGCCTACGAGAGTGACAGCGCATCAGCCCGCCCCAATGCGGTCGGCAGCGGACTCAATCTGAGCCGAGCGGAATCTGGATCGGCCTCTTGTTCGAAGAATGGGTGTCCGGTGCCTCGTCTCGTGGCGAGACATGTTTCAATCTGAGGCAAACCGCGGGGCTGGCATCGCCATCGCGGACC
>JAHZJA010001211.1 GCA_022601155.1 Deltaproteobacteria bacterium
ATCGTAGGCGGCCACCACCCCCGTGTCGGGATCGATGGCGTGCGCGACGGTGTTGCGGTGGATGCGATCGCCCAGCTGCGCCAGCTCGGCCATGCCCTGCACCAGCCGTGCGTTGCCCTGCGGCCACGCCAGGATGAAGCGGTCGTGGACGTCTTCGAGCCCGCGCGCGAGGTAGTGGTGCAGGCCAGCGAAGGCGGAGCACTGCGTGAGCGTGCATCCGTAGTCGTCGCGACACGCATACTCGACCGCCCAGCGCAGCCGCCAGCTGTCGAGCTTCAGCTGGTCGAGGTAGGTGGCCATGGAGATGCGGTCGAGGTGACGCAGCTCGGTGCTGCTGTGGTCGACCGGCAAGGTGAACAGGCGTCGTCCGTCGGCGCCGCGGCGTGCGTCCAGCGAGCGAAGGTGCTCACGCCAGCGTTCCCACTGCGCGGCTTCGTCGGAGGTCTGACCGGCCGCGGGATAGAGGCCTTCGTCCCACCGCCCGCGATGGCGATGCCGCTCGAGCGGCGCGCGGCAGATCACCCGCGGGTCGTACTCCCGAGAGCCATCGGGGCGAGCGGGCAGAGCCACGCTCAGATCCTCCAGCAGGGTGGTGAGCGCGTGGAACTGCGGGTGCGGGGCGGGCAGGTAGTGCGCGCCCATCGGGTAGGGCGAGCGCGGGGTGCTCCCGGCCCGGGCCGTTCCGCCCAGCTCGGGCTCGAGCTCGATGACATGGACGTCGGTGTGCCCGGCCCGATGGAGGCGCCAGGCCGCTGCCATCCCCGCCGCACCTCCCCCGACGATGAGGACCGATGTGCGCACCGTGTCGCTCACGGGGGCTGCCGCCACGGCTCCGTCGCGGAGCAGGTGTCCGCGCTCGGGGTCTTGCCCCACGAAGGCCCGCTCCACGGGGGCGGGTGGACGCGGTCAGCCCAGCGTCAGCCCGGCCAGCCCGGGACCCGCGGTGCCCATTACCCGTCTTCGGCTCCAGCGCATGGTGAACGTCGATTGGTCGAGGACCGGCCGCATCCTAACGCGAGCGGACCTGTCGTGCCCCCTGGCCGGCTCCCGCCCCAACGCAGTGCCGTGGGATGGAACGTCTGTCGTGCCGTGGGGGCCGGCGTAAGCCCTCGTTGGGGGCGCCGTTCGGATCATCGAGCGAGGCCCCGAGCATTGCGGGGCTCGGGTGAATTCTCATGGTGGACTCTAGAGCGAAGTTGGGATGCCTCGGCTTGCCGTGGCTGGTTGCGTGTACCCCCCCGCCCGTTGCGCCAGAGCAGCCGTTTCGCGATGCATGGTCGACCGAGGCGGAGATCGAATTCCTCCATGCGGACGCGGATGGGCTCGTGCTCATCTCCACCCTGTCGATAGGTGGCGTGGGAGGAGAGAACTTTGCCAACCGCGGCGATGTGATCGTGAACTTCGACGGGCCGGCCGACACGATGATCGTGGAGCTCCGCCGCTTTGCCCAGGCATCGACCGAGCACAGCGCGTTCGACCAGATGGCCGAGCTGGGGCTGTGGGCCTACGAGGGCGCGGTGGTGCAGCCGGAGGACAAGAGCAACGACGACTCGTGCCTCGACAGCTGGTCGGCGGCCTGTGAGCTGCGGGTGTTCCAGCGCCGCTACACCCAGCGTGAAGTGATGGGGGCCGACATCCGGGTGACGCTGCCCGCCGGTTTTCGTGGCGAGCTGGATATCGTGACCGAGGACGACGATGCCGGGCCCGACTACTTCAACCGTGCCGACGTGTGTGTCGATGGGCTGACCGGGTCGGCGACGATCAATCTCAACAGCGGCCAGGCATGGGTGCGGGTCAGCGACGACATCAACCCCACACCCACCTGCCCCCCGCAGGACGTTGCCGCCTGCGAGACCTGGACCACTCCGGACGCGGACGGACAGCCCGTGTCGACCCCGTGGGCCCCTGGCTGCCCGTGCCTGGCCGGGAGCCACCTCTACGGAGGTGTGGTGGTCGACAGCACCAACTTCGACTACACCGATGCCACCGTCGACGTGCCCGGGACACTGTGGACCGCTCTCGATCTCGAAAATCGGCTCTCGGGGCGCCTCGATCGCGAGTGTGAGGCCATCGTCGATCTGCCGGCCGATCGCCTGATGCTGGACACCCGTGACTCGGACGCGGCCGTACGCGGGGACAACAACTTCCCCGGGGTTCCGGCCACGGGCGGCGCCGGCTACCGCGTGAACCTGGAGTCGGGTGACTGCGGCCCCGTGGCGTTCTCGACCGGGCCCCAGGATCCACGACGCATCGACGGCGAGCAGGCCAGCGAGCGCCGGGGCTTCTTGGAGGTCTGTGACGGGTGCATCGAGCAGTCGTGCAATGCGTTGGTGCCCTGAGCGGGAATCTTGCGTAGAGCGCTGCACTACTCCGGGCCGCGCAGGACCGGTTGGCGCGAGGCCGCATCGCGCGAGGCGATCGACTCGCGCCAGGCGATACCCACCGCGACCAGGCTCAGCAGCCCTCCCAGCACGAAGTTGGGCCCGTAGCCGAGCAACTGGGCCGTGGTTCCCCCCAGGGCTGCGGCCAACCCCGAGGCCAGCACCACGACCGAGGCCTGCAGCGTGTAGTCGGTGGCGGCGTGATCGGGACGGCAGCGATCCATCATCATCGTGAACAGGACCGCGGTGGCCATGCCCGTGGCCAGGTGCTCGAAGATCACCGGGGCGTACAACCAGGCGCCGGTTGTAGTGGTCACCAGCGCGTAGCTGGCGACCGAGATCGCCTGGAGTGTGCCGAAGACGAGCAAGGCTCTGCGTCGCCCCAGGCGCCCCACCGCGGCCCCGCCCAGCAGGGCGCCCAGCAAGCCCGCGCTGAAGCCCGCCGCGCCCATCAAGACGCCCAGGTCGGTCAGGCCCAGGCCGCGATCGATGAAGAACGGTCGCAGCATGCTGGTGCCCAAGTAGTCGCCCGACTTGTACAGCGCCAGGACGACCAACCACCGTCGCCGACGGGGGTCGCCCAAGAATCGGCGCAGCGCATCGAGGACGCTGGCGGGGGCGGCGGTGGGCTGCGCCGGGCGTGCGGGCTCGCGGAACCTCCACACGGGCACGGTCGCCAGCAGCATCAGCACGGCGGCCCCGCCGAAGGTCCAGGCCCAGCCCAGGTGCTCGAACGCGACCAGCAGGGCGGCGCCGCCGACGATCATCCCCACGCGATACCCGGCGACCTGGACTCCGTTGCCCAGCCCGCGCTCGTGGTGCTGCAGAAGGTCGACCGCCAGGCCGTCGGTCGCGATGTCTTGGGTGGCGGCCAGCAGGTTGGTCAGCAGCACGCCGACCAGGAGCCACGTCAGCGATTGCGCCGGGTCGGCGAGTGCGAGCGCCAGCAACACGAAGGCGCTGGTGAGCTGCAGCG
>JAHZJA010001212.1 GCA_022601155.1 Deltaproteobacteria bacterium
CCCATGGCGGTGTCGCTCAGCGCTCACAGTGCGCCCGGCACAGCTTCGGCCTCGCTCCTACCCATGAACGGCCCCAGACGCACCTTGGCACCTACGATCTAACGGTTCGCCTCCCTAGGCGGACGACGGTCGCCGCCCGATGTGAGCCCGGCACGCCACCAGCTGATCGGCCCACGTGACGCCGACCATGCTGATGAAGTCGCCGCCGACCAGGCCGTCCCGGGCCGGATGATCGTGGGGCAGGGCATCGAAGCCGCGGTGCTCCAGCAGGACCTCGGTGCCCCCCGCGACCGGCTCGAACCGGATCTCCAGCTGGGTCACCAACGCATCGCCGAAGCGACCGTCGTGCCAGCGCAGCGCCAGCCGCTGCCCGGGTTCCCATGCTTCGATGCGACCGAGCATGTAGGGCGGGCTGTCGTCTTGGTAGTGCTCGGTCAGCGCGCCGCCCACCCCGGGCTCGAGCACGAGCGTGCCGTGCTGCCCTCGACCCGGCCGGAACCGCGGACCGCGTTTCCACCACACATCGAGCTCCTCGGTGAACACCGAGAACGCCTCGGCCGGAGGAATGGGCACCCGGGTGGTGACAGTGATCTGGTCGCCAACGCTGGTCATCGCTTGGTTCTCGTCTTGCGGACGTGGGTCGCAAAGGCGTCCAACTGCTCGGTCCATGCCGACTCGACTTCGTCGAGCCATCCCCGCAGCGCAGTGAAGGGCTCGCGGCGGAGCCGGTACACACGGGCTCGGGCATCGTCCGTGTCACGGTCTTCGTCGACGAGCCCGTGGCGTCGCAGCACCCGGAGATGACGGCTCATCGCAGGCGGGCTCATCTGCAGAGCAGTCGCCAGATCACCGGCGCGTCGCGGTCCTTCGCGCAGCAGCTCCACCACACCGCGGCGGGTCGGCTCGGCGAGCGCGGCAAGGGTGGTGTCGAGGTCGACGGCGGCACTCATCAGTCAACTCGGGACTTCGAGGTCGTTGAGGTCGACGTTGCGGGTCTGCGTGGCAAAGATCCAGCGATGACCTTCGAGGTCGACGGCACGGTAGATGCGGGCTCCATAGAACTGATCGGCAGGCTCGGCGGCAATGGTGGCACCTGCCTCGCGGGCATGACGATAGTGGGCATCGACGTCATCGACGAAGCACTGGATCTGGTTGGGCACCGCGGGGAGGTCTTGGGGGCTCGCGAGGCCGAGGTCGGGCCAGACGGACGCAACCATGATGGCGTTGTCGTGGTGACGGAGCTCGGCGTGGCCGACCCGCCCATCGTCCATCGTCATGCGGTAGGCCTCCTCGAAACCAAACGCGCGGCACAAGAAGTCGATGGCCGCGGGGGCCTCCTGGTAGCAGAGCATCGGGATCACCCGTTGGAGGCCTCGAGGAGGGTTGTGCACGGTCTCTTTGTTTTCCATTCGAGTTAAATATTAACGATTAAGTTAACTATGTCCAGAAGAGAATCGCACCCCGCCACCGCAGGGTCAGCCACCGGCTCGACGAAGCCGAGCGGCTCGCACCGGCCGCGCCAGGCGGTTGAGCGGTTGGAGGTGGCGCTTCGACTGGAGGACGAGGTCGTGCCAGGCACGCTCGCGCGCGCTTCGACTGGCGGCTTTCGAGTTGGTGAGGACGGCGGACAGGCGTGGCTGCGGGCGTGCATCGCCACGGTGGCCGCCGCGCTCTAGCAGCCCCCCGAGACCTCGGCTGCCTGGCGTGGACCGTGGCGGTGTCGGCTCCCGGGCAAAAAAAAGGGCCCCGCCGCGAAGCGAGGCCCGTTCCCCCCCCGGGGACACGGAACATCTCAGTCCATGGTGACCACGGCGTACGAAGACAAGTAGACCGCGGAGGCGCTCACGGAGTCGCTTCCCATGTCGACCTGCCGGTCGGCCAGCGGTCGCCAGTCTTCTTCACGCTCGGTCAGGACCTCGAGTCCCGCGACGTCGACGGTTTGCAGTGCGTCGGCATCCAGCTCGTACGTGACGGTGCCCGGGTACAGCAGCGGCATGCCGACCGGCCCGACTTCATAGCAGGGACCCACCGCCGTGGGCTGCTCGCACTCCACCTCGTCCACCGTGATGTCCACGGCCTGGTCGAGCGCGCCCGCTGGGATCTCGAGGGTGAAGCGCCCGTCGTCGGAGACGATGGTGCCGCCTCGTGGACCGACGGAGGTCCCTTCCTCTTGGCAACCGGTGATGAGCACGGCTGCGGCCAGCATGGCGTTGACGATGTGGTTCATGGTGCGTGGCCCCCCTGCACTGTGTGAGACACCCTGACTCACGTGGATTCCGGGTCGAAGTTCACGAAAAAAGCATGCGCGAATTCGGACTCCACGGCGCGGGCTCGATCATGGGCAATTTGCCAATGATCACAGTATGTTTTTGAAATTGCTGCCGAACCTGATCCTCGGCGAGCACGGTCGATGAGGGTACGACACCGCCTCGTGGGCGGATTGCCCAAGGCTGCGAGTCGTGAAAATCGCGCTCCGGCGCTGATCTCGCACTCGGCACCCCGGAGGAGCGTAGCGCCTCGCGGCAAGTGGCCGGCTGTCGAGGCCGTTGAGGCCGCGGCTCAGCCG
>JAHZJA010001213.1 GCA_022601155.1 Deltaproteobacteria bacterium
CCGGCGACCTGCTCGACCACGTCGGCGGCCAGGACGCCGTGGCCTTCACCGGCTTCGGCTACTTCGTCCCGAGCAATGTCCGGCCTGCGAGTGGATGGGAGCGGCAGGGCCTCCAGCAGCTGCGACCGGTCGATCAGGTCACCACCGACGTCGACGAATTCTCGCTGCTGGAGGTCGTCGAGCACCGGGTGCGAGCGGGCGACACCCTGGACTCGATCGCACAGGCCCACGGAGTCACGGTCGACGACATCACCGAGTTCAACTGGGACACCACCGATCCGGCCGAGATCCAGCGGGCGCTGGGCAGCGATGTGGGCTGCAGCCGCCGCAACGCCGAGACCCGCGAGTTCGTGTTCAGCGACAGCGACGAGCCCGGCATCGTGCTCGTGCCGCTGCCGTTCGAATGCACCGAGCGCTGCACCGACACGCGCCACATCCTGCAAGTCAAGCGGCTCGAGACGCAGGCACCCTGGGTGTTCTCGCTGTAGGCCATCGCGGGGCCCGCCCGTCGACCGGCCCACGACCTGGGGGGCACACGCCCCACGGGGTCGCTCCGTCGACACCACCGTCTTCCGCAATCGCTTTGGCGATCGCCGTGTCTACCTCCACGACCGCGGGATGACGCGGGGATTGGAAGAGCCGGGCAATGTCGAGCGATTCGTTTCGGAGTTGGATGATAGGGGTGGTCGTGGCCGTGGGGGCAGGCGCCGCCATCGGTTCGAGCGGGGGCTGTGTGGTCGGCCTCGAAGACAGTGACGACCTCGACCACCGCAAGGCCAGCAGTGGATGCCACAGCAGCTGCTATTGCCTGGGGATCAGCTGCCCCCCCGCGTTTGGTGACTGCTCTGGGTGCGGCAAGGGGCCGGGCATCGGCAACGACGATGGAGACACGTGCGATCCTTCGCAGGAAATCTGTAGCGTTCCGGGCGATGGTGGCGACGACGATGGGGGCAGCGGGGACGGCGGTGGCCCGCCGTCGTGCTGGGGAGCCCCGCTGCTCGAGCTCCAGTGCATCGACGACCCTGAGAATCCGTACGAAGACGGCTGTGTCTGCGGAAAGACGGCCAGCTGGGTCGAGGAAGCGCACCACTTTTGGTGCGAGGGCTTCTTCGACATCATGCCGAGCCCGCCGTCCACCAATCCATGCACGCACATCTGTGCGCCCCTCGAGAGCGATCCGATCCATCACCAGCTGTGCACGATGGCGTGCAACGAGATCTGTATCGACGACATCTGTCCCGAGGACCTCGACATCTGGGGCCAGGTGGTCGACGCCGTGTGTTGCGACCTGGCCACGGGCACCGACGTTCCGGCCATGGGCTGCGCCGGGGACCACCCGCTTCCGGAGGACCCGAGCATTGCCTGCTGCAACAACTGGCTGAGCAGCTGCCAAGATTGCTGCGCCGACTTCGGCGGCTCGGCGCAATCGGTGTGTCTCAACCAGTGCCTCGACACGATCTTGCACGCCGAGCTCGACGGCGACTGCTGAGGCCGGCGCCTCGATTGCGGTGGCCGCCTCACGCCCGCTGTCGTGGTCGAACAACCATGGGGGCATGGGTCCTCGCCGTGCATCGAGGACTCCTGCCCCACGTGTCAGGCGGAGCCCGAGCCCCTCATGCGGCCCGCTTTGACAACCGATGGCCGCGACAGCTGCGCGTTCGATCGGCAGATCATGCTGACCGCCACTCACTGCAACCACAGGCCTCGTAGCAGCATGATCAAGCGCCTCGCCTGCCCGCTCACAGAACGTAAGTTACGTAATCTTCATGAACGTTTTTGCGCTTCGGTCTCGAGGATGGGCGGGTGTGTTCGCGCTGCTGACCCCCTTGGGGTGCTCCGAAGACACACCAGCGCAGGCCGACGAGACCGGTGGCATCGAGCTCGCAGAATCGGGGAGCACCACCAGCGGTGCAGCCACCTCGGGAACCACGGGCGACGACTCCTCTGGTGCCGACCCCGATCCGGTCGACGGTGATGTCTGCGGCGACGGGGAGCGCGGCGCAACCGAGGCGTGCGACGACGGCAACGTCGACGCGGGCGATGGCTGCAGCGACCAATGCGAGACGGAACCTCTCCACCGCTGCCCGGTTCCCGGGCTGCCCTGCGTTCCCATCGTGTGTGGCGATGGCAAGGTCGAGACGCCCGAGACGTGCGATGACGGCAACGACGTCTCCGGCGATGGGTGCGACTCCGACTGCGCCGTCCAAGATGGTTTCGCCTGCTTGTTTCCGGGAGCGGCGTGTCAGGCAGCCGAGTGCGGCGACGGCATCGTGGCCGGGTTCGAGGCGTGCGACGACGCCAACGCCGAGCCGGGCGACGGATGCAGCTCCACGTGCACGCTCGAAGATGGCCACCACTGCCCGACCGCGGGACAGCCGTGTGCACTGACCGAGTGCGGCGACGGCCTCGCCCAGGGCACCGAGCACTGTGACGACGGCAACATCATACCCTTCGATGGGTGCAGCCCAACGTGCACCAACGAGCCGAGCTGCTCGGGTGGGGTCTGCCAGGCCGTGTGTGGCGACGGGATCATCCTCCCCGGAACCAGTGAGGCCTGCGACGACGGCAACACTGTGGATGGCGATGGCTGTTCCTCGGCGTGCCAGGTCGAGAACGGCTTCCAGTGCGTGCTGCAAGACGTCCCGCTTCCCGAGACGCTGGAGCTCCCGGTCATCTACCGGGACTTCCGTGGTTGGAACCACGACAACGAGCCGCGGCATCCAGACTTCAACAACCGCAGCGGTTCCGGCATCACGTTCGGCATCGTCGACGTCGATCTCGATGCGGATGGCCTCCCCGTTCCGGCCCCCGGTGGCCCCCTGGGAGGCGGGTCGATTACCACCCCCGAGCAGTTCCTCGAGTGGTACCGGGACACGCCGGGCATCAACAAACCGGTCACCGACACCCTCCAGCTGGGAACGACTCCCGACGGTTACCAGCTCACCACGTCCGAGTTCTTCCCGATCAACGGCCTGGGGTGGACCGAAGATCCCAACGCCCCCGACGCCGAGCTTCGCTACGACCGCAGCGAAGGCGTGTACTCCCTGACCGTCGGCGACAACTTCAACTTCACCAGCGAGGTCCGGTACTGGTTTCAGTTCGAGGGCGATGAGCGGCTCGAGTTTCTCGGCGACGACGACGTCTGGGTCTTCGTCGACGGTCGCCTGTGCCTCGACATCGGCGGTATCCACGGTGCGGAGAGCGCCACCATGGACCTGGGCGATCCAGCGTCGGAGAACAATGCGACCCAGCGCAGCATCGTTCAAAACTGCGTCGACCAACTCGACGTGGGCAACGTGTACGAGGTGGCCGTCTTCCACGCCGAGCGCCGGGTCGTCGCCTCGAACTTCCAGCTCACGCTGTCGGGATTCGTCACCCAAGAGTCGGAGTGCAGCTGGGTCTGCGGCGATGGAGTGGTCACCCCGTTCGAGGTGTGTGACGACGGCACCGAGAACAACACGGGCGGCTTCGGCATGTGCAACGAGGACTGCCTCGGTATCGGCCCCTACTGCGGAGATGGGATCGTCGATCCCAACAACGAGGCCTGCGACTTGGGTCCGCTCAACGTCGGAAGCTACGAGGGTTGCAACGCCGATTGCACGCCCGGACCCTATTGCGGCGACGGTGTACGCGATCCCCAGTTCGAGGAGTGCGACGCTGGAGAGGACAACGAAGGGCCGGGCTCTTCCTGTCGCGCCGACTGCACCGTGCAGCCCGCGGGCTGATCGTGCGCTCGCCGGCCGAGCACGAGCGGCCGTGCGGGCTCCCGACATGACCCCGCATGCGAGCGATGGGACCTGCCGTCATGCGAGGGCTCCCGTCGTTGCGCACGACCAGGGTCCGAGACACGGCGGCCAGCCCTCAGCCGCGGCGGGGAGCCGATCCCCGTTGCGATGGCCCTGGCCTACCCATGGAGCCGTCCACCTCACCTGTCCCGCGGCACCCCTGCCGCGAATTTTCGCTGTGATCCACGACGGTTGAGCGCGCTGCCCCTCCGACCATCACCAACCTCACTTGGGCATGGGATCCGGGTCCCCGGCGGGCCGCTGTACCCTTCGGTCCTCGCCCGTGCCTCGACATCGCCCCCGCGCCTCCGCCCCCGCGCCCATCGATCTCAACCCGCGTACGGACACGCCGCTGGACTACCCAGTGCGTGCGTTCGGCGAAATGACCCCGCAGGACTACGCGACCTTGGGGTTCATGTGTGGGCTCGAGGTGCATCAGCAACTCGATACCCGCGGCAAGCTGTTCTGCCGCTGCCCGGGCGGACGATGGACCACCCGCGTCGACGCCGAGGTGCTCCGGCACATGCGGCCGACCCTCAGCGAGCTGGGCGAGTACGACGGCACCGCGCTGATGGAGTTCCGCACCCGCAAGGAGATCGTCTATCAGCTCGATCGCCGGACCGTGTGCACCTACGAGATCGACGACACGCCGCCGTTTCCCATCGATGACGAGTCGGTCTACGTCGCGCTCCAGGTCGCCGCCCTGTACGGGCTCGATCGCGTCTCCGAGCTGCAGGTGATGCGCAAGCAGTACCTCGACGGCTCGATCCCCACCGGCTTCCAGCGCACCGCGATGGTAGCCCTGGCCGGGGCCCTGCCCTTCCCCGACAGTGAGCTGGGACCCGATCGCATGCTGCGAATCCGCCAGCTGACGCTCGAGGAGGACTCGTGCCGCGAGGTCTCCGATATCGGGCACCGCATCGTGTTTCGTACCGATCGGCTGGGCATGCCTCTGACGGAGACGGTGACCGAGCCGGATCTCCTGACCCCGCGAGACGTCGAGACGGGCGGCCGCATGCTGGCCCGGATCGCCAGAGCCAGCGGACGCGTACGTCGAGGCGCAGGCGCGGCCCGGCAGGACGTCAACGTCTCGATCGCGGGAAGTCGACGGGTGGAGATCAAGGGCGTCAGCCAGCACCGGGTGCTGCCACGGCTGGTGCACATCGAGGCCTTCCGCCACCTGGAGTTGCTGCGCATTCGAGCCCTGCTCCGCGAGCGTGGTGTGACGGCCGAGCTGCTGGCCTTGCCGCAGCTCGATCCGCCCTGGGAGAGCCCGCTGGCGCTGGACGCCCGCTCGCTGCTGCGCGACGCCGATGCCGAGCCGCTGCAGCAAGCCCGCGACCGCGGCGACATGGTGGCTGCCGTGCGATTGCCAAGGTTCGCGGGTGTGCTCGGCCACCGCACCCAACCCGGCCACTGCTTCGACCACGAGATCATCGAGCGCCTGCGGGTCATCGCGTGCCTCACCTCGCGGCCGTTCATGACCCACTCCGACGATCCCAACTCGTTGGTCCGAGCCGCGACCTGGCGCGAGCTTCGAGCCGCGCTGGGTGCGGATGACGAGGACGCCATCGCCTTGGTGTGGGGCCCACACGACGATGTCGCCACGGCCGTCGAGGAGATCGTGGGCCGCTGTCGTGAGGCGCTGATCGGCGTGCCCTCGGAGACACGCCAGGCCCACCGCAACGGCACCACCGGGTTCGAGCGCATCCTGCCCGGGCCCGAGCGCATGTACCCGGATACCGACACGCCGCCGTGGCCGGTGCCCGACGCCTGGCTCGCCGAGATCGACGCCGCGCTGCCCGAGCGACCCGATGTCCGCGAGGCTCGCTACATCGACGGGGGCCTCAGCCCCCGTGCGGCCCGGCTCATCATCGACGATGACCACGCCGAGCTGTTCGACACCCTGGCCCCTGCGACCGCGCTGGGCCGTCGACGCCTGGCCGCGGCGCTCGAGTGTCGGCTGGTCGCGTGGTGGCGCGAGACCGATGCTCGCACCGCCCCCGACCCCGAGCGGCTCCGCGCTGTGGTCGAGGCGACCGATACCGGGCGGCTCCACCCGGAGGCCTACGACACGGTCTTCGATGCGCTGCTGCGACAGTCCGAGCGCACGCCGTCGAGCGTCGTCGACGACTGGGCCGGCCGCAAGGATCCCGAGGCCGCCCTCACGGCCGCCATCGGCTCGCTGCGACCACGACTGGCCGCCATGCGATTTTCGTCCGAGCCCGCCCGCCTGCGCTGGGCCCTGGGCCAGGTGATGCCGGCCGTGCTCGGGCAGCTGACGCTCGCGGACGTCCGGGCACGCCTGATCGCGGCATTCGACATCGGGGAGCAAGACGCATGACCGAGCCGACCGAGTCCGAAGACTACAAGGGCTACCGCGATCCCATGCGGGGCGTGATGCAGCGCTTCGGCGTGACGGTGTGGAGCGAGATCCATGCCCGTACCACCCGCGGCGACTTCGAGGGCTTGGTGCTCCCGCGCTCGGAGACCGCCGACGCCGATCACCTGATCCTCAAGCTCGTCAGCGGCTACAACATCGGCATCCGCCACGACACCGTGCTCGAGATGCGCAAGGTGGGCTACCGCAAGGCGGAGTACAAGATCCCCGAGGAGCCGTTCCCCGTCGACCCGGGCAAGCCGCGGGTCATGCTGTTCGGCACCGGGGGCACCATTGCATCGAGGCTCGACTACCGGACCGGCGCGGTCATTCCAGCGTTCTCGCCGGGAGAGCTGTACGGCTCGGTCCCCGAGCTCGCCGACATCTGCAACCTCGAGACCGAGAAGTTGTTCGGCGTGTTCTCGGAGAACATGGGGGCGCCGCAGTACCTGGTGCTGGCCGAGCACGTGGGTAAGGCCATCGCCGATGGCTACGATGGCGTCGTCATCGGGCACGGCACCGACACCATGCATCACACCGCCGCGGCGCTGTCGTTCATGGTCCAGAACTCACCGATCCCCATCGTGATGGTGGGCAGCCAGCGCTCCTCGGACCGCCCGTCCTCCGACGCCGCCCGCAACCTCATCGCCGCCACGTGGGCCGCGGCCAAGGGCCCCATCGCCGAGGTGGTCGTGTGCATGTTCGGGCCCACCTCCGACCGCTACAACCTGCTGCATCGAGGTACCCGCGTCCGCAAGATGCACAGCTCGTACCGCAGCACCTTTCGCACCCTGGGCGACATCCCGCTGGCGATGGTCCACGAGGACGGCTCGATCGAGCACCTCCACGAGAACTACCAGCCCCGACGCGACGACCGGGACGCCAAGGTTCAGATTGCGTTCGAGGACAAGGTCACGATCCTCTACTACTACCCGAACATGCAGCCAGACGTCATCGACGCGCTGGTGCAGTGCGGCTACAAGGGCATCGTGATCGCGGGCACCGGTCTGGGGCACGTCAACAAGACGGTCTATCCCGCGCTACGGCGGGCCCGCGATGCGGGCGTCCAGATCTACATGACCCTCCAGACGCTTTGGGGCTTCGTGCAGATGCACGTGTACGAGACCGGCCGAGAGATCCTCGATCTGGGCGTCATCCCGCTGGCCAACATGACCCCCGAGGTCGGCTACATCAAGCTGGGCTGGGCGCTGGGGCTGCACCCCAACGATCCCGAGCGCGTGCGCGAGCTGATGACCGCGACGGTGGCCGGGGAGATGACCGAGGGTGAGCCCTTCGATGGCTACCTGGTGCTCCAGGGCGGCGTCCCGGAGGCGGCTGAGCTCATCCGCAAGGTGTGGTGGTGATGGCGAGCGAGCCGGGGCTATAGTTTGGCCACGACGGCCATGACCGACGCCAACAACGACCCCGCCGCTGCTCCCGAAGACGGCTCCGATGGGAGCCCCCGCAACTTCATCGCGGATATCGTCGAAGACGACCTCGCGACGGGCAAGCACCAGCAAGTCGTCACTCGGTTCCCGCCCGAGCCCAACGGCTACCTCCACATCGGGCACGTCAAGGCGATCACGGTCGACTTCGGCCTGGCCGAGCGCTTCGGCGGACGCTGCCACCTGCGCTTCGACGACACCAATCCCACCAAGGAGGAGCAGGAGTTCGTCGACGAGATCCAGGCCGACATTCGTTGGCTGGGCTACGACTGGGGCGAGCACCTGTACTTCGCGTCGGACTACTTCGAGCAGATGTACGCGTGGGCGGTGCATCTCATCGAGCAGGGCAAGGCCTACGTCGACAGCCTCTCCCCCGAGGAGATCCGCGAGTACCGGGGCAACTACTTCAACAAGGGCAAGAACAGCCCCTACCGCGATCGCAGCGTGGAGGAGAACCTCGCGCTGTTTCAGCGGATGCGCAACGGAGAGTTCGAGGAGGGCGAGGCGCTGCTGCGGGCCAAGATCGACATGGAGTCGGGCAACCTCAACTTCCGCGACCCGGCGCTGTACCGCATCCTCAAGACCCCGCATCACCGCACGGGCGACACATGGTGCATCTACCCCATGTACGACTTCGCCCACGGCCAGGGCGACGCGATCGAGCACGTCACGCACTCGATCTGCACCCTGGAGTTCGAAGACCATCGGCCCCTGTACGACTGGTTCCTCGACAACCTGCCGGTCCCGTCGCGACCCCGGCAGATCGAGTTCGCCCGCTTCAACCTCAGCTACACGATGACGGCCAAGCGCAAGCTTCGGCAGCTCATCGAAGAGGGGCGCGTGGCGGGCTGGGACGACCCACGGATGCCCACCGTCCGTGGCATGCGACGCCGGGGGTATCCGCCCGAGGTGCTGCGTGATCTGTGCGAGCGGGTCGGCGTGGCCAAGCGCGACGGGATCGTCGACGTGGGGCTGATGGAGTTCGTCTTGCGCGAGCACCTCAACCGCCACTGCCAGCGCGCCATGGCCGTGCTCCGACCGCTGCGGCTGGTGATCACCAACTGGGACGACGGCCACGTCGAGCACTTCGAGGTGCCCAACAACCCCGAAGATCCCGAGGCGGGCACGCGCTCGGTACCCTTTGGCGGGGTGCTGTGGGTCGACCGCGACGATTTCCGCGAACAGGCGCCCCGCAAGTGGTTTCGGCTGGCCCCGGGCAAGGAGGTCCGGCTGCGCTCGGCCTGCCTGGTCACCTGCAACGAGATCATCAAGGACGAGCACGGCGAGGTGATCGAGCTGCGCTGCACCTGGGACCCCCAGTCGCGCGGTGGCCGTTCACCCGATGGCCGCAAGGTTCGCGGCACGCTCCACTGGGTCTCGGCGGCGCACGCATTGACGGCCGAGGTGCGTCTGTACGACCGACTGTTCGCCACCGAGGACCCCACCAAGGTGGAGGAGGGCGGCACGTTCGTCGACAACCTCAACCCCGACTCGCTCGAGGTGCTCACCGACTGCAAGGTCGAGCCCAGCCTCGCTGCACTGCAGCCCGAAGACCGCGTGCAGTTCGAGCGCACGGGCTACTTCTGTGCCGACCGCCACGACTATGCTGCCGATCGGTTGGTGTTCAATCGAACGATCGGTCTGCGCGACAGCTGGGCCAAGATCGAGAAGAAGAACAAAGGCGGCGGCAAGGGCCAAGCCAAGGCCAAGGCCAAGGCCTGAGCGCCCCCCACGGCTTCATCGCAAATCCCATCGCCCCGGTGTGCGAGTGCGCGCGCCGGGGTGATGCGTTCGTGGTATGGACCCGAGTATGTCGAGGCTCTCGTCCAAGGTCGCGCTGGTCACTGGCGCCGCATCCGGGATTGGTGCGGCGTGCGCCGAGGCGTTCGTGCGCGAAGGAGCGACCGTCGTGCTCAGCGACATCGCGGTGGAACCAGGCGAGGCCCTGGCCGCACAGCTGGGCGACGCGGCCCAGTTCCGCCCTCTGGACGTCACCCAGCGTAGCGACTGGGACGAGACCATCGCCG
>JAHZJA010001214.1 GCA_022601155.1 Deltaproteobacteria bacterium
CGAAGCCATCGAAGTCGTTGGCGTAGTGGTACAGGGCCGTCAGGCCCTGGGGCAGCTGGTAGACGAGGTCGTAGACGAACGACGACGTCACCGAGACATCGTGGAGGTAGCCGCTGGCGTTCCAGCCCTGGATCACCACCTCGGGCTCGCCCCCGGGCGAGACCAACGAGAGGCGATGGGTGGTCTCGCCGTCGTTGGAGGTGTCTTGGAAGAACGGGCTGCACACCATCGACGTCCCGTCCAGGCAGACTCGATACCAGCCCGTGGTGCTGTCCAGATCGAACGTGACCTCGTAGTCGTTGTTGTTGCCGAGGTTGAGGTTGGAGTGGCGTGCGATCTCGGCCCAGGAGTTGTTCATGCCGCCCGCGGTGGAGCTGTACTGCACGCGCCGGTGGTTGGGCTGGATCGTGGAGCCCGCGCCCATCGTCCACTGTCGGGCCTGACGACGGCTGCCGAAGTCCAGGTAGTACAGGCCCTTGGCGTTCTCGCCCTCGAGGTCTTCGATGTCGGAGACGAGGTCGAAGAACCAGTCGAGGTCCTTGTCGGCGTAGCCATCGGTGTAGTCGTTGGGGTTGAGGCCCAGGCCCATCACGTAGGCCGCGTTGACGGTGTTGTCGGTGCTGCACTCCACCATCGGGGTGGGGCAGTACGCGCTCAGCGGCTCGTAGATCCACCCGTAGAACAGGTAGTCGTGCATGTTGAGCGCCCAGCGGCCCACGCTGTCGGCGATGCCCGTGGACTGCGGTCCGATGATCAGCGCGCCGGTGCTGTTGAAGTGGCCCGACCCGCTGGAGCCGAAGTTGGACCACAGCTCGGTCCGGTTGACCTGGGCGATTTGGTTTTCGCCCTGGGCGGTGGAGTCCACCACGCTGCCGTGGGGGGAGTTGGGGTTGGTCCACGAGTTGGCGACATTGGTCTCGGACACGAAGCCCAGCGTCAGCAGGCTCGCCGCGCCGCCGGCAACGTTGTCGATGTTGTTGGAGAACACGCTGAACACCGAGCTGTACTGCGCGGGGTCGGTGGGCTCCACGTCTACCCAGCCAAAGCGGTCACCGAGGCTCGGGCCGAACGCGGGATCCGGGCAGTGGTAGATCGCCATGTCCGTCTCGGGGAAGGTGTGGAACAGCAGGTTGCAGTCGAAGACCTCCGTCTGCGGCTGCGTGATGTCTCGCTCGCGATACACACGGCCGGTGGCATCGAGGGTGATGTTCCCGTCGGCGCCGCAGTGGGCCGCCGTGATCAGCATGTTGGGTCCGATCATCGTGGCCGAGCAGCCCGGGATGTCGGGGGTCGCGTAGCTCGTCTCCGCGTACAGAGGATTGAGGTAGTAGTCGGTTACACGCCGGACCCCACCGTTGGCCGAGGCGGTCTCGGTGGCGATGGTGACCGGATCGCGCTCGTGGTCGGTCAAGCCCGCGGGGTCGGGCTGGGGCTCGTCTGACGGCGGGTCGATCTCTTGCTCGTCGGTGGCTGGCTGCTCGGGAGCCCCGGCGGGCGGTGGGGTTCGGAGCGACGGCGTGTCGTCGATGGCCTCGGCGTCCAGCTCGAACGACGCATCGTCCTGGTCGAAGGCTGGGTCGTCGATGGGGGCCACACATCCGCTGACCAACGCCAGCAGAGCAAGGCCTCGCCAGCGCGAGGAATGGAGGGGAACGAGGGGGGAGGGGAAGACGGTGGGGGTCGTCATTGGCTCGCTTCAGGGCGTCTGCTGCCCTGGCGTGCCTACCGACGGTCGGTAGGTCCGTTTCCCCTCAACTCCTTGTCGCGCCCTCGTGTGGCGCTGCGCCCAGCCCCCGACGAATCTCACATCGGCGTCGTCAGTCCGCCACCTGAAACGGGACGTTGGAGAACGTGCCCGAGACCTTCAAGCGTTCCAGCGCCACCGGTTTGGCCGTCGCCCAGTCGTTGCAGCGCGTGAGGACGAGGTCGATGGTGCCCGTCAGTCGCTTGCCGTCGATCGTGGTGATGGTCATCGACGCGTCATCCGGGGTGCCTTCGGTGCTACCGCAGCTGATCTTGGCCGGCTTGCCGCCCACGGTGGTGTTGCCCCCCGCGGTCACGCGCATCACGGGGTTGGCCCCCGTCGTCAGCGTGTCCTCGTCGAACTCGACCCGTAGCCGAAAGTCCGATGACCCGCGCTCCACGATCTCGAACGACGGCTTGGGCGTGATGCCGACGTTCTTGGGAAACGGGGTGACTCTGGCCAGTGCGTTGTCGGGCGTCCCCACGGCTCGACGTCGCCGATGACCAGGTGGAACTCGTAGTCGGCCGGGCTCTCCTTCGGCTGGGTTGGTTTGGTCTTGGCGGCAGCGGGGGTGCTCGCGGCCGCGTCGTCAGCTGGCGGCGAGGCCTCGTCGCACCCGGTGAGGCAGGCGGCGAGCAGCAGTCGGCGGAGTGGGGTCGGGCTGGTGGGCATCGAGAGCCTTGGATGAGGTCGCCTCTCGGTAGTCCGGGCCGCGGGCTTGGTGATCACGCCCGGTGCACAAAAGCCTGGCCGCGCCGTCGCGGCCGGGTTGCGCCGGGCTCGAGCTCGAGGGGTTGCCCAGCGAGTAGGGCAGCAGCCGGTTTCGGCAAGACTCTGTGGCGGTCGGACTACGACCGAGCTCGGCGTGCCAGCCAGTGGTCGAGTCCAAGCCGATCCTGCTCCGGCGGCACCATCAACACGAACAGCAGCAACACCGTCCGCGGGAAGATGTGGCCCGTCGTATCGAACAGGGCGTCTTGCAGCAGATGCCCGTAGGTCACCACGATGAGGACGGCCCCGATGGCGATGCCGCTGTTGCGCACCCGAAGGCCCAGGCACATCGCGGCGCCGGCCACCAGCTCGACCACGGGAATGGCGACACCCAGGCCCCACAACAAGGCGCTGGGGATCCAGGTCTCGGCGAAGCCGTCGACGAACATGCCCTGGGCGTGGGCCCTGACGCCCAGCTCCATCACCTTCCACCAGCCGGCCATGAAGAAGATGAGGCCCAGGACCCAGCGCGCGACGAACACCGCCACTGTAGGTCCGCAGAGCCAGTGTGGGGCCTCGACTCGTGCCGCGTTGGTCATGGCCGAGCAGTAGCACGACAGGCGGCGCTCCATGCGGCACAGGAGGTCCCCAGTCGGGCCGTCCAATGGCAGGAAACTGGAGGCGTGCCGCCGCGTGATTGGTGTCGTCGATGCGTAATTGGAACGTCGAAGCAATGCTCTGGGCGGCGGGTGTCGCGGCCGCGATCGCCTACGGCCCGGCACTGGCAGGACACGACCAGGCGCCCCAGGATGCCGACGCCCACGGCGCAGCGCCCAGCCTACAGCTCGGCGAGGACGGCAGCGCGGACCCCAAGCCGAGCCCGGCGGAGCCCATCCCGTGTCGCGAGCATCACCAGTGTCCGGGGAAGATCTGCGACTTCGCGGGATCGACCGCGGGGACTTGCCTCGACTCCGCGGAGGCGGTGGTTCGTTCACCTGGCGGTCTCGCGCTGCATCATCGCGGCGACCCGAGGCATCCGGGGACGAGCGTCGCCGGCCTCGACAAGCCCTAGGGCGCGGCGCGGGCCGTCGCGCCCGATTGGCGGCCCACTACCGGATCCGTGGAGCGATGGCCGTCACCTCGATGGGCCGGGATCGAAGCCCACCGATCTGCACCCGGATGCGGTAGGGCCCGGCGATGCAGGGCAGGCCCCCGTGGGCGACCAGGTCGGGATTGTAGTAGCCGCCCACACTCGTCCCGGGCTCGAGCGGAATCTGCTCGTCCTTGAGAGGTGGGCTCCATGACTCGGGGGTCAGCCCTATCACCCGGGGCGCCTCCCAGTCTGGGTGCTCGACCACCGCGCCGAGCTCGGCCAACACGCCCTGGGGAGGCGTCCACTTGTCATCGAGCATCCACGAGATGCACAGCGGGATCCGAAACGGAGCCTCGGCGATGACATGGGTGGGGGCGCGCACGAGCACCCCAAGTCCACGAGGGACGGGCGAGCACGGGCTCGGTCCGAGGGTCTCGAGTACGACGGAGGAGAAGTCGTTGGACGGTTGCATGGCTAGAAGTCCGCGAAGCCCGTCCCGAGGTTGACTC
>JAHZJA010001215.1 GCA_022601155.1 Deltaproteobacteria bacterium
GCCGGAGTGCCGGGCCTCGGCCACCGTCTATCTGCGCAGCCGTGGCGTGCTCGTCACCGAAGACCAGTGGGACTACGAGGAAGCCATCCTCGAGCCGGGTGCACCCGTGGTCGTCCGAACGGCCGTGCCCAAGGGTGTGGTCATCACCGCCGCCCCTGGCCGACGCCGCCGGGCTCTGCCCTCGGCGGACTAGCAGACACCGCGCCGCCCCCTCGTGCGGCCGTGGTCTCCCCATCGTCATGGACCGGCTCCCGGGGGCCGGCTGTTCGTCGGGCGTGGGGCAAGGAGCGCAAGCCACTGGCGCTTGGGTATAACCCACGCGAGCGTTCCCCACCGAACGCGGCGTCGACCTCATGCCCACGCTCACCGTACTCGGGGCTCGCGAGCACAACCTCCGCGACGTCGACCTCGAGCTCACGCTCGGGCAGTGGATCGCGGTCACCGGCCCTTCGGGATCCGGCAAGAGCTCGCTGGTGTTCGACGCCATCGTCCGCGAGGGGCAGCGACGATTCCTCGGCTCGCTATCAGCCCGGGCCCGACACTACTTCGGCAAGCTGGGACGGGGCGGCGTTCGTGCGCTGACCGGGCTCCCGCCCACGGTGGCGGTGGGGCAGGACACGCTGACCGCCAACGCACGCTCGACGGTGGGCACCCTGACGGGCGGACTCGATCTGCTCCGGTTGCTGTACGCCCGCCAAGCCCGAGACCCGGGCGGGCAGGAGCTCACACGCAGCCACTTCAGCTTCAACCATCCCCTCGGTGCGTGTGAGGCCTGCCAAGGGCTGGGGGTGGAAGACCGCGTGGATCCCCAGCTGCTGGTCGCCGACCCGAGCAAGAGCATCCGCGATGGTGCGTTGGTCCCCACCCTCGCCAACGGCTACACCGTCTACAGCCAGGTCACGCTCGAGGTGATGAACCAGATCTGCCAGGCACACGGCTTCGACGTGCACACGCCGTGGGCGGATCTCGATGCGACTCAGCGCGACGTCATCATGAATGGCACCACCGCGCTCGAGGTGCCGTTTGGCAAGCACAGCATCGAGTCGCGCATGAAGTGGGAGGGCATCACCGCCCGGCCGCGAGAGCAGGGCCACTACCGCGGTCTCGTCCCCGTCATCACCGAGACCCTGCTGCGCAACCGCAACCCCAACATCCTGCGCTTCGTGCAGTCGGTGCCCTGCACCCAGTGTGGCGGCTCCCGGCTGGCACGAGCCGGGCGCGAGGCGACACTCGGGCCCCACACTCTGCCCGCGGTGCTGGCTCGGCCGGTCGCGACCATCGAGGCCGTGCTCGACCAGTTCCCCGCTTGTGCGGTGTGGGAGGCACTGCGGCCGTCGCTGCTGCCCCGGCTGCAACGGATGCAGCGCCTGGGCCTGGGCCATCTCAGCCTCGATCGCGAGAGCACCACCCTGTCGGGCGGTGAAGCCCAACGACTGCGCTTGGCCGCCCAGCTCAGTGCGGGCCTGAGTCGGATGTTGTTCGCCCTCGACGAGCCGACGCTCGGTCTCCACCCCGGGCGGCAGCCGGGCATGGCGGCGGTGCTCGACGAGCTCGTCACGCGAGGCAACACCCTGATGGTGGTCGAGCACGACCCCGACATGGTCCGGTACGCGGATCGATTGGTGCAGCTGGGACCGGGTGCAGGGCCCGAGGGCGGGCGCCTGGTGTTCGACGGTCCACTGCCCGCCGACCCGCTGGGACCGCCCCCCGTGCCGCGCCAGGGGCCGCCCCGGGGAGCCGACCCCATCGTCTTGCGCGGGGCCACGCTGCACAATCTCCAGCGGGCCGAGCTGGTGGTGCACCGCGGCGCATTCACGGTCGTCCTCGGGCCATCGGGGGCCGGCAAGAGCTCGCTGGTGTTCGGGACGTTGCTGCCCGCACTCGAGGGCAGACGCGGAGGACCCCATGCCTCGATCGACGGTATCCCCGGCGACGCGGTCGGGGCACTCGATGCCCGTCCGATCGGGCGAACGCCACGCAGCACCCCCGCGACCTGGTCGGGGCTGTTCGATCTGGTCCGCAAGCGCTTCGCTGCGACCGACCAGGCCCGCGAGCGCGGCTGGAAGGCGGGGCGCTTCTCCTACAACAATCGCGAGGGCCGCTGTCCCGATTGCGAGGGTCTGGGGGTGCAGCGGATCGGCCTGCACCTGATGGCCGATGCAGAGACTCGGTGTGGGGTTTGTGCTGGAGGCCGGTACGCCCCGCAGACCCTGGAGGTCACGCTTCGCGGACGAACCATCGCGGACGTGCTCGCGATGACGCTTCGCGAGGCTCGAACCTGGTTCGCCGACGACCCGCCCATCGCCTCGCTGTGCACCGCCATGGACGAGCTGGGCCTGGGTCATCTGAAGCTGGGGCAATCATCCAACACCCTCAGCCGCGGCGAGTCGCAGCGGGTCAAGCTCGCGACGCTGCTCGGCAAGCCGACCAGCGACCCCCGGGTGTTGCTGCTGGACGAGCCCGATCGTGGCCTCCACCCCGAAGACGTGGGCCGGCTGTTGCGCTCGATCGACGCGCTGGTCGAGGCCGGTCACACCGTGCTGGCCATCTCTCACCATCGACATCTGTGGGCGGCCGCCGACCACCTGGTGGAGGTGCGCGACGGTGTCGCGCGGCCCAACCCGACGCTGGACTGGGAGCGGCTGTCCACCGTCGGCGCCCCGCGGGCCCCCGCCCAGGCCGCCGCCGAGATTCACCTCCACGGCGTTCGGACCCACACGCTGGCCAACCTCGACGTTCGCATCCCCCACGATCGACTCACCGTGCTTGCCGGGGTCTCGGGCAGCGGCAAGACCTCGCTCGCGTTCGACACCCTGGCCAGCGAAGCCTGGCATCGGTTCTCCGAGAGCCTGCCGTTCCAGGTCCGTCGTTTCGTGCGTCGCATGCCTCGGCCCGACCTCGACCACGCCGATGGCCTCGGCCCCACCCTCACCCTGCGCCAGGGCCACGCTCGGGCCGGCCGACGCTCCACGGTCGCCACCCAGAGCGAGCTGGGGCCGCTGCTGCGGCTGCTGTGGTCTCGCGCGGGTCGGGTGGATGGGCAGCGGTGCACGATGACGGCGGAGCACTTCAGCCCCGACCGACCGCTGGGCGCCTGCCCCTCGTGCGAGGGCATGGGCACCGTGGCGCGATGCGATCCCGAGCGGCTCGTCACCGACCCCACCCGTGCCCTGACCGACGGGGCACTGGACGGCACGCGACCCGGTCGGTTCTTCGGGGAGCCCGACGGTCAGTACATCGCCACGATACGGGCCGTGCTGCCCAAGGCCGACCTCGATCGCCCCTGGCGTACGCTGCCCGAGTCCACCCGTCGGGTCGTGCTGCACGGCGCTGGCGAGCGCACCGTCTCGGTGAAGTGGAAGTTCCAGCGCGGGGCACGGAGTGGGGAGCACACGTTCGAGGGGACGTGGGATGGCCTGTGTGCCCTGGTGGAGCGGGAGTCCCGTCGCCGAGCCAAGAGCAAGCAAGCCGCCGCGTGGGCCGAGCCGCTTCGCGATGCACCGTGCGATGCCTGCGAAGGGCGACGGCTCCGCCCCGCCGTCGCCGAGATGCGTGTGGGGTCCCACTCCCTCCCGGATCTCATGGCGTTGCCGCTTCACCAGGTCGAGGCGGCGTTGGTCGGTATCCCCGCCGATGCCAGCCAGCGCGCCGTACTCGACGCCGTACTGCCCGAGCTCACCGCCCGGCTCCGGGAGCTGACGGGCCTCGGGCTGGGGCACCTGACCCTCCATCGCCGAACGCAGACCTTGTCCGACGGCGAGC
The DNA here is from genome assembly GCA_022601155.1 of Deltaproteobacteria bacterium. GTDB lineage: Bacteria > Myxococcota_A > Polyangia > Nannocystales > Nannocystaceae > Paraliomyxa. Next base: position 3,763 of record JAHZJA010001215.1, read on the forward strand.
TGCAGCGCACCAGGCTCGCCAGCGTGCTGCGATCGGGGCTGACCGGGATGACATTGGTGCTCGACGAGCCCAGTGCAGGCCTGCATGCACGCGACGTGAGCGTCCTGCTCGAGCACCTCACCCGGCTGCGCGACGAGGGCAACACCATCATCGTCGTCGCTCATCGGCCGGCCATGATCCGGGCCGCGTGTCACCTGCTCGAGCTGGGGCCCGGGGCAGGGCTCCAAGGCGGCCGCATCGTGGCGGAGGGACCTCCCGCCCAGGTGTTGTCCGGCTCAGGTCCTACCGCCAACGCCTTGCGCCATCCCGCCGAGCCTCGACCGCCGCGCGCCGTCGCGGCCCGAGTGAACGTTCGTGGTGCGCACCTCCACAACCTGCGCAACATCGACGTGGATCTGCCCGCGGCGGGGTTCGTTGCCATCACGGGCGTCTCGGGCAGCGGCAAGAGCACCCTGGTGTTCGATGTGATCGAGGCCTCGGCCCAGGCCGGGCGCCCGCGGGGCTGCACCGCCGTCGACGGCCTGGACCGTTTCGTCGAGACCCGCACCTCCCGAGCCCTCGGTCGTGGCACGTGTCCGCTGACCGCGATGCAGTTAATGGCCCCGCTGCAGCGGCTATTCCACGGCGTTGCGGCCGACAGCGGGCTTTCCCGCCAGGCGTTCTCCTTCGCCAGCCCGGCCGGTCGCTGCGATCGGTGCCAGGGCAGCGGCCGCGAGACCGTGGCCATGGACATCCTGGCCGACCTCGCCCTGCCCTGCCCCGCCTGCCGCGGCCGACGCTATCGCCCCGAAGTATTGGAAGTGCAGTGGAACGGCCTCGACATCGCCACGGTGCTGGAGCGACCGGTCGGAGACTTGCGTGCGCTCATGCCCGAGGGCAAGCTCCGCGCCGGTCTCGATGCCCTCATCGAGGTAGGCCTGGGGCACGTGTCGCTGGGGCGGCGGCGCGAAGAACTCTCGGGGGGCGAGGCGCAGCGGCTCACCCTCGCCGCCGCGCTGGTGCACGGCCGCACTCCCGCGTTGTACCTGCTCGACGAGCCGGCCACCGGACTGCACGAGGCCGACCTCGCCCGCCTGGTGGCCGTGTTCCAGCGGCTCGCAGACCGTGGTGATCTCGTGATTGCCGCCGAGCATCGGCTGTCGCTCATCCGAGCCGCGGACTGGGTCGTCGACCTCGGCCCCGGCTCGGGACCCGAGGGCGGCACGGTGGTGGAAGCAGGGCCTCCCGCCGCGCTGCGGCTCGGCGCCACCGCCCACGCTCTCGCGCAGACCCGCTGACACGCCAATGTCAGCGCCGCAGCGACGCGGTCACCGGGATTCCATCGCCGGGCGACATCGTGATCCCGGCGAAGGTCGGCCGCGGCGGCGGACCCTCGAGCCGTAGCGCGTAGCGGTGGAACACCTCCGCCAGCACGATCCGCATCTCGAAGGTGGCAAACAACGCCCCCAGACAGCGTCGAGCGCCGCCCCCAAACGGAAACAGCTCGGCGTGCGTCATGTGCCGCCCCTCGAAGCGCTCGGGTCGAAACACCGCGGGCTCGTCCCACACGTCGGGACGGCGCTGGGTGAGATAGATCGACGCCCACACGATGGTGCCGGAGGGAATCCCATGGCCGCCGACCTCGAGCTCGCGGGTCAGCGTGCGAGACACGGCGGGCGCGATGGGCCGCAGTCGCATCGACTCCTTGATGCACGCGTCGAGGTAGCGGAGCTCGTTGACGCGGGTCGGATCGACCGGTTCGTCACCGAAGGCGTCCTGCAGCTCTTGCTCGAC
>JAHZJA010001216.1 GCA_022601155.1 Deltaproteobacteria bacterium
CTTACCAAGATCTGCAGAGGGGGAACGTGTTGCCGCCGAAGAAGTCCTTCGACCAGTCGATCTGACCCTTGTCGTCGAGCGGTGGGTTCTTCGGATCGAGCGTGCTGACCCGAAACATCTCGCCCGCACCCTCGCAGTCGTTGCCCGTGATGATGGGGGTGTGCACGTAAACGAAGCCCCGATCTTGAAAGAAGCAGTGCACGGCGTGGGCCAGCACGCTGCGCACGCGGAACACGGCGCCGTAGGTGTTGGTGCGGTTGCGCAGGTGGGCGATGGTCCGCAAAAACTCGAACCCGTGTCGCTTCTTCTGGAGCGGAAAGTCGGGCGCGGCCTCGCCCAGCACCTTCACCGAGGTCGCACGAAGCTCGACGGTCTGGCCCTTGGCGGGCGACTCCACCAGGGTGCCCGTGACCGCGACCGCGGAGCCCGTCCCGAGGCGGCTGACCTCCTCGAGGTTGTCCAGCTCTTCGCCCGCGACCACTTGCAGCCCATTCATGTTGGAGCCGTCGTTCACGTTGAGGAACGTGACCTGCTTGCTGGAGCGAACGGTACGGAGCCAGCCCTTGATGACCACCCCTTCGAGGGGCGGCGCGAGGGTCAGCACTTCCACGATGCGTCGGCGAGGGCCCTGCATGGTCTGCGCAGCCTACCCCACGGCGCCTTGCGGTCAACCGGGGCCGCGAAGGCCGGCCATCGGCTTGGCAAGCGGGTCCGATCCATGCCAACCAAGGGCCGTGCGGCTGACCCTGGTGCCCGAGCCCGATGGCGTCCTGCGGATCAACGAGGTGTTCGTGTCCGTGCAGGGCGAAGGGGTGCTGGCGGGGACGCCCTGCACCTTCGTGCGGGTCGCTGGCTGCAACCTGCGCTGTGCGTGGTGCGATTCTCCCGCGACGTCGTGGAAGCCCGATGGCGAGCGGATGGGCCTCGATGCGCTGGTCGAGGCCTGTGCAGCCGGCCCACGACATGTGGTGCTCACGGGCGGTGAGCCGCTGTTGTTCGCGCCGATGGTGGAGCTGGGTCGTCGACTTCGCGCCGCGGGCCACCACGTGACCTACGAGACGGCAGGCACGGTGGCCCCACCGGGGGTGGAGTGCGACCTGATGTCACTGAGCCCCAAGCTGCCGCATGCCACGCCCGATGATCCCGTGTGGGGCCCGCGGCACGAGTCGCGGCGCTGGCAGCCGGATGTCCTGCGGGCGCTGATGCACTGGCCCTGGCAGCTCAAGGTGGTCGTGCGTGCGCACGATCCGGCGCGGTTGGCCGAGGATGTCGAGCACGTGCGGGGCATGGTGGAGGCGCTCGGCGTGGCCGAGCACGACCTGGCGCGGGTACTGCTGATGCCGGAGTGTGTAGACCCGCAGCGGCTGTCGGCCGACTACGCGGCGCTCGTGCCAGTGTGTCTCGAGCAGGGCTATGCGCTGGGTCCTCGGCTGCACATCGCGATCTTCGGGCACACCCCGGGCACCTGAGAGACCGCAGATTCGTCGCGGAGCCGTGCCCCTTCAGAACGCTTCGCGGTTGCGCGAGCGTGCGCTGCGGACCAGGGTGCCGCTGTGGTGGATCCCTCGCATCGCGCGGTCCCGCCAGTCCCGGGTGGAGTCGTACAGCCGCGCCCGGGTGTCCACCGTCGTCACCAGCACGCCCGGTTGGTGGCGCCGGAGCCGGCCCACCATCACCCCATCGGCCCGCATCATGAACGCGGGCCAGCAGCTGTACGGCGCCGAGCTGTTGCTGCAGCTGATCCAGACATGGCTCGATGCGGCGGCGGCGTGCATCGTGGCGGGCATCGTGATCTCGGGCAGGGTGGTGCCGCGGTTGAGCCCATGGTGCGCCTCGCCAACTTGCGCGCGCATCATGGCGAGTCGGTCCGGCGGATTGTTGCCGGTGTGGTAGGCGTGGAACATCAGCTCGACACCACGGCGCTTGTACTCCCGGTAGAGCTCCGGATAGCGGTAGTCGTGGCAGATCAGCACCCCACAGCGAACGCCGCGGATCTCGAACACGCAGTAGTGCTCGCCCGGGCTGTAGTGGGCCAGGTCGCCCTTGGTGCCCGCTCGATTCCCCGCGCAGAACATCTTGTCGTAGCGATCGACCAGCGTGCCCTGGTCGTCGATGACGTACATGCAGTTGTGCGGCTTCGTGCGGGCGCCCAAGGGGTGAGCCGAGCCCAGCAGCACCCACACCCCGAGCTCGGCCGCGAGCGCGGCGATGTCTTCGGAACAGGTGCGCAGCGTCTGCCAGTCGAAACCACGAAAGCTACGGAAGTCGACGCCAGCGTAGCCAGACAGGGCAGCCTCTCCAAAGTGCACCACCTGAGCGCCACGCTGCTTGGCGGCATGCATCTGGCGGCGGATCCTCTTGGCGTTGGCTTCGATGTCATCGCAGACGCCGAACTGGCAGGTGGCGACGGTCAGCTTCATGGCGAGGGATATGGTGCGCTCGTTCGCCCTTTTGGTGTACCGACGGCCGGGCAAGGAGCCGCTTTTGCCCCGTAACGTCCGTTGGTGAGGTTTTCGTGGCGCGGGGCAATCGGTTTTCGTCGTGCGCCGATTGAGGGGGTGTGAAACATCCCCGCCCCCGTCCCGGCCTCGGGCGTGCCGTGCTCGTGGCCATCGTCGGTGTCGTCGTCAGTGCGACCGGTTGTGGAGACGATGCGGCCGCCTCCTCCGGCCGCACCCTCGACGACCCCTGGCTCCCCGGCAACAGCCAGTTCGACGAGTCCTGCGACAGCTGCGAAGAGTTCGCCGACATCCGATTTCCGCACGCAGGAGACGTGGTGATCAAGTCGGCGGCACAGCTCGACGATCCGCTGGCGCAGTGGGGCGAGTGCGTCTCGAGCTTCTTCGTGTGCTGGGAGCAGGACAACCCCGTTCCAGGCTGTGTGGCGTCGTCGCAGTGCCCGGCGCCGTGCAAGGCCGAGTTCCGCCGCGAGGTGGTGGGGGCTGCCGACGAGGAGGAGGAAATCTACGCGTTCAACCGGGTGTTCGTCGACGATGACGCGCCGTGTCGGCCTCCTGCCGTCGAGCCCCAGGAGGTGTCGCCATGAAACGCATCGGCCATGCCGCCGCGATGATCTCCTTCCTCGCCGTGGGGGTGGGGTGGGACACCCACGAGCTGGGCCCCGTCACCAATCACTGGGAGTCCATGTACATCTATCCGCCCGAGGCCAGTCCTCCGGGCGACCGCCACTATCTGGGCGTTCACCAAGACCCGACCAAGCTGCTCGGCAACGAGCACCTGGAGCTCAGCCACATCGCACTGCAGCAGATGGGGTGGACGCAGCTGTATGACGAGCTGCCCACGGTCATCGATCTCAACGAGTCCATCTACCGTCGCGCCACGCTCCAGATCCCCATCCTTCCTGCGATCGATCCCGTCTACGGAGATGTGCTGGAGACCGGCCTGACCGAGCGCAAGATCCCACACCCCGCGCGATTCTCGGGGACGCCCGACTTCAGCTATACGGTCGCGGACTGGCTCAACAAGAATCAGTACTGCCCGGCGCTCCCCGAGGACGCGCCCGACTACGACCAGTGCCACACGTACTTCTTTTGGCTGGGGGCGGCGCTCAACTCGAGCCACTTCGGCGATCAGGCCACGGCCATCTACAAGCACTATCATCGCATCGCGATCGAGCTGGCCAAGCACGCGCGGGAGCTGGGCGAGCAGATGGATGCCCCGCTCGGAGCGGGAGAGGAGGCACGCGATCTCACGGAGCTGGAAGCGTACGTTCGCGAGGCGGAGCTGGAGGCGCTCATCTACGAGGCCTACGCCCAGCACTTCTTGCAAGACCGTTGGTCGTCGGGCCACATGTGGAATCGCTGGAATGCGCCCAGCTACGAGGGGATCGACACCCCGATCGCCGATAGCTCCGACTTGGCCGTCCACCGGCTCATCGGGGCCGTGACCGGCATGGTCCACGGTGCGGAGGCCGTGCTCAAGAACGTCGAGGTTGCAGACATCGGGCTGCCCGCCAACACCGTCGCCGACCCGATGTGCTCGCCGCTGATACGGGACGGGATGGCACAGCCGGTCAGTCACGCCGAGTCGTCGTGCACGCCCACGCCCAACGACACCAACATGTGTCTGGAGCCGGGAATTGGCGACTATCGGCTCAAGGACATGATGCGCGGGCAGTTTGGGGCGGAGTACTACAACCAGGACTATGCGCTCGATGTCAGTGATCAGCGCTTTGGGATGCTCGCGTGCTCGGCCGCGGGGTGGGCCGACGTGGCCAGGCAACTGCACCCTCACGACTCCGGGAACCAGGGGGTCTTGCGTCTGTCGATTCCGACCGGGAGCCCCGAGTTCACCGACAGCAGCTTGAACGAGGTGCGGGTGGGCAGCAGCCGGGTCCAGTGCTGGAGTCAGTGGGCGACCAACTCCGCGATGAAGGAGGGGCGGCTGTTGAAGACCGTGCTCTCCGCCGCGCAGCTGGGACGGCTGGCGGTGTTCGTGGGCGGAAAGTTCGTGCGACTGCTCGAGAACGTCAAGGGGCGTGACCTCGTCTACCTGCGGGAGCAGATGAATCTGGCCGCCAAGAACGACCCCAACGGAACGACGCTGGCGCGCACATGGCAGACGCAGCGGCCACGTCGCGGTCGCGCGAACAACCTCGGCATGATCTCGTTCCAGGGAGCCAAGCCGGGCGGCGAGTACGTCACGGAGATCCCGACGGGATTTCAAGAGCCGTTGGGTACCGTCAGTCGGCTGCCCTTCGACTCGTTACCCGACCAGAGCGACACGTACGGCATGTCGTGGGCGCAGGTGGGGCCGCAGACCGACCCTGCGGCGCGCCCGGGTCGCGACAAGCACACGATCTACGGGTTCTTCAACAAGGCCCACGCCGACTACTGGTGCGAAGAGGCATCGACCAAGCTGCCGTGGAACGACGACGTCCCGCTGCTGCTCGACAGCAACAATGCCCACCCACGGCAGGGCGTGCGGATGCCCGTGCCTCGCCCCGACGAGCCCGCCGAGCAAGGAGAGACGCGGCGGCGGCTCGACGCCTGCATCCTGCTCGCCGATCGCCTGTATCGCGGCACCGAGGCCTTCTACATGCCGCAGGGGCAGCGGCAATACGAGGGGCAGTCGCAAGAACGGCGGCGGGTGGAGCACGGGGACGATCAACGCCCCGCCTCCGATCCTCCCTGCGACGTGTTCACCAACGAGCTGCAGCTGGGGTGGGAGGACAACCCCCGCAGCCTGCACCCAGGATACGTGACCGCGCGTGACGTCGACGATCCTCAGTCTGGCCCCTACGTCACGGCCGAGAAGTACGACCACACCTACTACCAGAGCATTGCCAATTGGTGCGAGGCGCTGCCCGTCGTCAACGTGAACACCGAGGACATGGCGGTCGACCCGGCCGGTCAGGCCATCGTGGTCACGCCGGGCTACACCGCGGCCGGCCAGGTCTCGTTTGCCAGCTCGGTGGTCAATCCTCAGATCACCATCCACGGCTACAACTTCGGAGAGACTCCGGGGCGAGTACGGCTCGATGGGGAGAGCGGCTGTGTCGACATCATCAATGTGTCACCCCTGGCCGATATCGTCTCGTGGAGCGATCGACAGATCACGTTTACCGTCGACAATACGCGGTTCATCCCCGACATCTACGGCATCACCATCATTCGCGATGATCGAGACGAAGACGGCAGCCGTGTCCGAGGGGTGGGGCGGGCGCGGCTCGACGTGCGCAGGGCCGTGTTCTCGGGCACCGCCAGCCCCGGGGCGCCACTGCCCACCACGGTCATGAACCAGCCATTTCGGGTGATTCACCCCTACTGTGAGGGCGGCGAGGTCGAGCTGCACGAGATCTGGGACTGCACGGGGGTCGCGGCCGGGGAGATGGTCGACTGTGGCGATGACATGGTCGCAGCCGGGACTCCGCTGTGGAATTACACCGATGGTCCCTACACTCCGATACCCGGTCCCTACGATGAGCATCAGTGGCAGGTTGATCAAATTGGCGAGTGTACGGACTTGATCTTCCCTTCGGAGCCCTGCCCGGACCTGGTGCCCGCGTACTACGGGCTTCGGTACCACTTCGAGCGACTGAGCGAAGACCCAATCTCTGCCACCGACCAGACGTGGCGCATCACCCTGGGGTGGGAGCGGCCGGGCGCCCCCTGAACCTTCGATCGTCCATCCCCGGCGTTTGTTTCTGACCCCCCAAAGGAAATCCAATGACACCGCTACGTATCGACCGTGGGCTCATCGCCCGCCTTGCGGGCACCACTGCGTGCGCCGTGCTGCTGACCTTCACCGGCTGCGAGAAAGACGAGACTGGTGACGACGGCGCGATGCCGGGCTCGACGACCGGCATGACCCCGCCGGCGTCGGAGAGTTCGTCGTCGTCGTCATCATCGTCTTCGTCGGACGGAGCCGACAGCTCCTCGGGCGAGCCCGGCACCACGGGGGCCGCCTGCGGCCCCGCCCAGCTGTGCGCGCGAACGATCAACGAGTGCGAGATCGAACTGACTCAGGATCAATGCGAGGGCTGGTACGCGGATCCGGCCCAGAATATGTGTTACGACATCGAGGGCTATACGGCCTGCAACTGCAACTGCGTCGAGGAACCGACGTGCGACGAGTACTTCGCGTGTGGGATGACGTGCTTCGAGGATTTTTGCTGACAGACGGCCAAACAGCCGGCTGACGAGCGTCGGGGTGGCGGCAGGGATCGGCTCCGCTGCCCCGATCGCTCGCAGTTTCGCGCTACCATCGGGAATGCCCACGGACCTGGAGCTGCTCGACGCCTGGAGAGGTGGCGACACGCAAGCGGGGGCGTCCCTGTTCGAGCGCTACTTCGAGCCGGTCTATCGCTTCTTCCGCCACAAGGTCGGTGGGGATGTCGACGATGTCGTGCAGCGGTCGTTCTTGGCGATGACCGAGGCGCGGGTTCGGCTGCGAGAGGGGTCGAGCTTTCGCGGCTACCTGTTCGCATGCGCCCGCAACGTGCTGCACGATCACCTCCGGGGCCTGTACCGCGGCACCGGATCCATGGACACGGGGGTGACCTCGCTGTTCGACCTGGGCGCATCACCGAGCGCCCAGGTCGAGGAACGCCAGGACCGCCGACTGCTGCTGGCCGCCTTGCGTCGCATTCCTCTCGACGAGCAGCTCGCCGTGGAGCTCTACTATTGGGAGGGCCTGAGCGGTCGCGAGGTGGCCGATGTGCTAGGC
>JAHZJA010001217.1 GCA_022601155.1 Deltaproteobacteria bacterium
CATGGGCGCATTCCTGGCGCAGTGTCCCGACCGCTCCGAGCGGGTGCTCGCCTGCATGGCCTCGGCCGCCGACACCACCGCGCTCGATGCCTGCACCAAGCCGTGCGTGATGGCGGCCGCCGACGAGATTGCCCCGCCCGTTCCCGCACAGCTGGACACCCCTCGCCTCGATGCTGCGTGCGATGCCATCGCCCTCCGGTCCGGTGACGACAACAAGGCCAACCGCGAGGCATGTCGCCGCACGCTTGCCCAGCAGGTCGGTCGATGCCCCGACATCGCATCCAAGGTGCTGGGCTGTCATGCCGCGGCCCGCAACGAGGACGCGATGACCGACTGCATGCTGATGTGCGTCACGGCCGAGATCGCAGCCAACCCGTGAGCCCGCAGCAGCGAGCCTCCCCAGCACCCCGGGCCAACCGGTAGGCTCCCGCGGCGCACGACGGCGGCTTTGCCACGCAGGTTCCACAACGCGCCCCAAGCCCGCGAAAATCGACGGATCGACCCGGCGGAATGGCCGCGGCCCCCCCGTGCCCGAAGCGCCGAGGCGGCCCTGATACCCTGGCGCCGCCCCGATGCGTCGCTTCAGCCTCTCCGACGTCGCCCTCCAACGCCCGGTCACCGTCGGCATGCTGTTGGTCGCGGTGCTCGTGTTGGGGATCATCGGCGCCACCCAGATGCCGCTGGGCTTCTTGCCGCGTCAGGTCTCCGCGAGCGCGTGGGTGCGGGTCAACATCGCCCGCACCAGCCCCGAGGTGCTCGAGCGCGACGTCGTCCGCCCGCTCGAAGAGCAGATGGCGGGCATCCGCGACCTCAACCGCATCCAGGTGGGCACGGGTACCTGGGGGGTGCGGCTCAACCTCGAGTTCGAGCCCGGTACCGATCTCGACGCGCGCAAGCTGGAGCTGCGCGACAGGATCGAGCGCGTCCGCCCCACCCTGCCCGACTTCGTGCAGCGCGTGGAGATGGGCACCCGGGGCGACAGCGCCGACGACCCGGTGATGGAGATGCGGATCTCCAGCGGCACCGATCTGTCGCAGGACTACTACCTCATCGAGGAAAAAGTCGTCCGCACGATCGAGCGCGTCCCGGGCATCGCACGCGTGGAGCTGCAGGGGGTCAAGCCCCACGAGCTCGAGATCGCGGTCGACATCGAGAAGGTCGGCCGTGCGGGCGTCTCACTGCAGGAGCTGAGCACCTCGGTCCGGGAGGCTCGGCAAGGCCGCAGCCTGGGCGTCCTGCGCCCCGGGGACAGTGAGACCGGCATCCGCAGCCCCGCCCGTTCCGCCGACCCCGAGGCCTTCGCCGAGCTGCCGCTGCGACGCCGGGCCGACGATCCCGTCGTCGAGGGCACCGCCCCCGTCGACTATGGGTTCGCGTCGCTCGGCGAAGTGGCGGACGTCGCGGTTCACCCCGAGGACAACCGCGACGGCAAGACCCTCAACGGTCGCACCGCCGTCAATCTCGAGATCTTCGCGGCCGCGGGTGCGAGCACGGTCGAGGTGACCCAGCGGGTGCGCGAGGAGATCGAGCAGCTGGGGCAAGACCCCGCGCTCGACGGTATCGAGCTGCTCGTGTTCCACGACCAGGGCGAGATCATCCTCGAGACCCTCGAAGACCTGCGCAATACCGGGCTGTGGGGAGGTCTGCTGGCCTTCATCGTGCTGCTGATGTTCCTGCATCGCACCACCACCACCATCGCCGCCGCGATCTCGATCCCGCTGTCGGTCACGGCCGCCTGCGCGGTGCTGTTCTTACAGGGCAGCGATCTCAACTGCATCGTGATGCTGGGCCTGGTGCTCGGGGTCGGCATGCTCATCGACAACGCAGTAGTGATCGTGGAGGCGATCGCGTCCCACAGTCGTCGCGGCGAGCCTCCACTGCGGGCCGCACAGCTGGGCGCCCGTGAGGTGGGTTTTGCCACCATCGCGTCCACCCTCTCCACGGTCATCGTGTTCATCCCGCTGCTGATGGGAGAGCCCTCCGACCGCATGACCGCGTACCTGCGGCCGCTGGGGAGCACCTTCGCCATCGGGCTCATCGCCAGCCTGGTGATCTCTCAGACCGCCGTCCCGCTGCTGATGGGCCGGGTGTTGCGTCCCAAGCCCAAGCGCCTGCACCACCCCATCCTCGACCGCGTAGCGGCAGCCTATGCCTGGCTCATCCAGCGCACGCTCCGCGTGCCGCGAATCTCGGTCCTGGTCGGCATGGCCGTCGCCGCTTCGGTCTACGTACCGGGCGCCCCGCTGCTCGAGTCGATGAAGCTCGGTGATGCCGAGCAACAAGATGACAACATCCCCATCCGCCTCGAGATGGCGGGCAGCCGCGGCTACGAGAAGATCGGCGCCATCGTCCAGGTGATGGAGACCGCCCTGCTCGACACGCGCGAGACCATCGGCATGGAGTCGATCTCGTGCTCGTGGGGAGACTGGTGGGGCAACTGCCGGGCCTACCCAGGTGAGCCCTTCGAGAGCGAGAACGAGGCCGAGGCCTTCAAGAAACGCCTGGCCGACGCGCTGCCCGATCAGCCGGGGGTGAAGTATCGGCTCGGTGAGCGACGCCAGCACTGGCGCGCGAACACGGACCGCCGCGTGGTGGAGTTCGCGATCCGGGGTGAGGACATGGGCCAGCTCATGAAGCTGTCGGAGCGGGTCGCCCAGCACCTCGAAGGCCAGCTCACCAAGGGAGACCGCGACGATCCGGCCGAGGGCACCTACGACTTCATCACCACGCCCTACGAGGACGGGGCGACGGAGCTCCACCTGCACCTCGACCGCGCCCGGATTCACAGCCTGGGACTGGCGGCCGACGATGTTGCCCGCCGGGTCTCACTCGCGTTCCAGGGCTTGCCGCTGGGCAGCGTGCGAGGAGAGCGGGGTGAGATCCAGCTTCGCCTGAGCGCACAGATGGGAGCCGATCGGGAGGCCGGGCTCGCCGAGCTGCGCGACCTCCGAATACCCCTGGCTGGCGGCCAAGAGGTTCGCCTGGGTGGCATTGCGGAGATCGAGCGGGCCACCCGCCCGTTCTGGATCCAGCGCGTCGACCGGCAGACCGAGGTCAAGATCCAGGTCCACTTCTTCGAGGCCGATCCGGCCGGCAACTGGGAGCGTGTCTCGGCCGCGATGGAGGGCTTCAGCTTCCCTTCGGACCACAGCTGGGGCCGTGGCACGCAGTGGCGCAAGCGCAAGGAGGCGGGCAACGAGATGCTCATCAACCTGGGCCTGTGCCTGATGCTGGTCTACGCGGTGATGGCCTCGCTGTTCGAGAGCTTCTTGCAGCCGCTGGGTATCCTGGTGACCTGCCTGCTCGGCTGCTTTGGTGCCCCGTGGGCCCTGTGGCTGACCGACACCACGCTCGATACCACCGCGGTGGTCGGCTTCTTCATCTTGATCGGCATCGTGGTCAACAACGGGATCATGCTGGTGGACCGCGTCACGCAGCTGCGGGCGCAAGGGGTCGAGCGCAGCGAGGCGCTCGCCCGGGCCGGGCGCGACCGCATTCGGCCCATCGCCATGACCATGGTCACCACCATCCTCGGGTTGGTGCCGATGCTCATCCACCACCCCACGCTGGCCGGGGTCTACTATCACTCGATCGCGATCGTGATCGCGGGCGGGCTGACGACGAGCACCTTGCTGACGCTCGTGTTCCTGCCGTCGGCCTACGCGACGATCGAGGATCTATCCGAGTCTGCCCGCCGCGGCTGGCACAAGCTCTCCCCTCGCCGCCGTCGATGACGGGGTGGGCCCACGCACGCGGCGTGGGCCCAACCCCCACACGCTAGAATGCGCTCGGCGGGGCTCCGACGAACACGTAGTGGTCGGCGCCGAAGGTGAAGGTGGCATCGAGCGCAGCGGTGACTGTGGGATCGGTGACCGCGGTGAGGTCGGCGAGCGGGATGCGAATCGTCATGCCAGACACCAGAGCATCGAGGTTGGGGCAGGCGCCGGACGGATCCTCGTCGTCGAGCAAGGCGTAGGCGGTCCCCTCATCGGTCTCGAGGTAGAGCGCGCAGG
>JAHZJA010001218.1 GCA_022601155.1 Deltaproteobacteria bacterium
CGCCACGCTAAGCACGCCATAGAGCCCGTGCGGGGTGTCCGGGTTCGCCAGGTCATGCGCCACATCCGGATGCGCAGCGTCGAGGACGAGTACATCGCCGCGCGCTCCAGATGCCGTGCAGTAGCCGCCCGCGGTGACCGTGAGCGTGAATGGGGCGGTGGAGCTGGTCGTGACCGTCGCCGAGGTTCCGGGGCTCGTGACCGTGGCCCCGTCTGCGGCCCAGGTGTAGGTCACACCAGGCTCCGGGGAGACGATCGAGTAGTGGCCGGCGACCCCGTGATTGGGGCAGACCTTGGGGGGGTTGCTCTCGTAGAAGCTTCGCGCCGCGGGTTGCTCGGGCAGCGTGGGATCGACCCAGCTGGCCACCACACCGTCGATCCATGCGGAGTGTCGATCGACCCGAAGGGAGGTACCGCTGGCCCAGGTGATGATGCCGATGAGCTTGCGCTGCGGGTAGATGCTGTCGCCGGCTCCCTCGGGCTCGCCGCCGCCTTCGGCCCCTTCGTCGTCTCCGCCGGGCTCGGAGAAGTCGGCGCCGTCGTCACCGCCGGGGCCGACCGCTCCGCTGGGGAAGCCGTACAGCGAACCTCCCGAGTCGCCCGCGTACGCACTGACTCCACTGACGCTGAGCCATGAATGGTTGAATGAGGTGAGCGCGTCGCCCATGGAGCGCTTGATGCCCCAATCGGTGAGCCCCCAACCGGTGGGCCCATAGCCCACCGCCTTGATCGAAGAGCCGATGTCCCCGTTGACCAACTCGCTCCGATTGATCGTGGCTGGAGGGATGTCGGTGATGTTGCAGCCCAGCCGCAGCAGCGCGATGTCGTTGGTGTCCCCAGGGTTCGTATAGTTGGGGTGGTGCACCTTCTCGGCGACCTGGAGCTCGTCAATTCCCGGGGCGGTGTGGGTGCCTCGCTGCAGGTACATGACGGGCGCAGGACCACCACCAAAGGACGCGTGGGCGTTGGTCACCACGACATTGGGGGCGATGAGCGTAGCGCTTCCTCGCTGGCCAGGGTCGTTGCGATAGCGGATGAGCATGGTTTGGGGTTCGCCGTACTCCAGGGGGGCATCGAGGCGAAAGTCGTCGTCCGGTACGAGCGCGGGTTCGAGCAAGTCGTCGTGGCCGTCCGCCACACAGGCGGTCGTCGGGGCGAGCGCCAACGCGAGGGTCCAGCGCGGCCAGGGGGAGGTTGTTCGTTGGGGGCGGATATTGTTCATCGTGTTCTCGTGGTCGACGAGCGGTTTCAGTCGGACGTCGTCTCGGGGTTGGGCCGTTGTGGGGCGGACCCCAGCTGCGAGTGCCCTCCAAACGCCGAGGAACTCGTGGCTGCAGCCCCCATCGGGGAGCATGTGGATCACCCGATGGCCGACGCGGTTGGCCCGCTGCGAGTCGCCGGCGTGCACGACCGATTCGTGCGCGCTGGGTTCACTCGTCCGGGTCGAACCCCCTGTCCACAAGGCATGCCACGGGCTACCGGGGGCAGCAACCAGTCGAGGGGCGATGTAAGGTCTCTGAAAGGGTCATGGCCGGTCGCACCGTGGCCACTGTCTCGATGAGGAGCACGCGGGTGACGGTGGTCGCACCGTGATGGGGCGGAGCGATTGGGCGCAGCCAGCCTCGGCAGGATGACCAAGTCGCGCGCCGCAGTCGGCGACGCGCCTGCGTCCGCGCCGTGCAACCTCGTATTGCGCTGAAGCACTCGCTCGACCGACTCCGGTTGCCGGACCACCGACGGGGGAGTAGGCTGGATGCATCCAGGCTCCTAGTCTTGTGGCTGAGCGGCGAGGACATCGTTGCCATCGAACGAGCCAGAGGCCGTGCTGTGCGACTGGGGGGCGTTGCGTGGTAAAGGGGCCCGTAGGGGCCCGCAAGGCCCTGTACGTACTCGGCGAGGCGGCGTAGCGAGCTGTGCGTGCGTACGCGATCGTGCGGTGCTCCGGAGGCACCACCTACGAGCTGATGCATGGCGATCTGGTGGGCCGGCTGTGGTCGGCGGCCCTGCCCATCGATGACGCCCGGGTCAGCGAAGCGCACGCGATGGTGAGCCTGCGGGAGCGCGAGCTTCGCCTCATTGCACTGCGGGGTGGGTTGGCGGTGGAGGGGCGACCGGTCAACGAAGTGGGGTTGGCGGCCGGGATGGAGATCCTGCTCGCACGCGGCCTGTCGATCACGGTGGAGGGGGTCTACCTTCCGGCGTCGGTACTCGGGCTGCACAGTCCGAGCGTGATGCGGCAGGTCGTGCCGCCGGTTGCTTCGCTGCTGAAGGCCGAGTCGCTTCGGTTGGTCGCCGGCTACGCCGAGCATGCGTCCGCATGGATCTGGAGCAGCGGGGCTTGCTGGCGTTTGACGATCGGACGCGAGCGGTCGCGGACGGTGAAACCCGGGGACCAATTCGAGGTGGAGGGCGAGTGCTTCGACGTCGTGGCCATTCCGTTGGAGGCTGCGGGTCAAGCCCCGACCCGGGCGGGTGGTGGTGTGGACGCACCGCTGCGGATTCGTGCCAACTTCGACACGGTCCACGTGCATCGCGACGGCGCCGCAGTCTTGGTCCTCAGCGGTGTGCAGGCGCGCATCGTCTCGGAGCTGGTCGTGCTGGGTGGGCCTACCCACTGGACGGTGGTCGCGGGACTGGTGTGGCCCAACGAGGGTCATGGTGCCGTTCGGTCTCGCTTCGACGTCTCGCTGTCGAGGCTGAGGCGGAAGCTGCGAGGTGCTCGGGTGCGCACTGACCTCGTCCGGACCGATGGGGCGGGGCAGGTCGAGCTGTTGCTGTACCCGCACGATGTTCTCGAGGATCGGACCTGAGCCGTGTCCGATGCTCCGGTGCCAGCTCCCATCAGCGGAGCGTCGCTCGGCCTCGCAGGGCTCGATGCGGAGCCGGTCGACACCAGTGCGTTCGCGCGACCTCAACCCGAGCGCTACGCCAGTGGCGGGCTCATCGGTCGAGGAGGGATGGGTGAGATTCGGTCCGCCCACGATGCCCGGTTGGGGCGGACCGTCGCAGTCAAGACCGCGGTGGAGCACGACCAGCAGGCGGTGCGGCAGCTCGTGGATGAGGCCACCCTCACCGCACGCCTGGTGCACCCAGGGATCGTGGCGATCTATGACGCGGGTTGTACCGAGGACGGTCGCCCGTACTACACGATGCCGATCGTGCACGGGCGTTCCCTGGCCACCGCCATCGAGCAGACGCCGTGGCCCGAGCGTCTGAAGCTGGTTCGCCATTTTCTCGATGCGTGTGAAGCGATCGCCTATGCCCACGATCAGGACGTCCTGCATCGTGATCTCAAGCCGGGCAACATCTTGGTCGGACGCTTCGGCGAGACGGTGGTGGTGGACTGGGGTCTCGCGGGTCCGGTGGGGGACCGCCCCGGTGGGCTCATCGGAACCCCCGGCTACATGCCGCCCGAACAACATCGTGGACAGCGGCTGGGGCCGAGCGCCGACGTCTTCGCTCTGGGGAAGACCCTGTACGAGATCCTCACCGGATCATCTCAGGCGCTGCCCGAGGTGGACGTGCCACCGGAGCTGCTCGCGATCGTGCAGCGCTCGACCGAGTCCGCCGCCTCGGCGCGATATCCCGATGGTCGCGCGCTGGCTCAGGACGTTGCTTCGTGGTTCGAGGGGCGTCGCGTCGGCGCCTATCGCTACCGCCTGTCCGAGCTCGTCGCCCGCGTCTGGGCCGCCCATCGGCTGACTGTCGTGGCGGTGATGCTCGCCATCGTCGGGATCTCGCTCTCGGTGGCGGTGGGGTACCACAGCACCTCGGCCGAGCGGGCTCGCGCGCAGGCGTCTGCACGCGCTGCGATCGCGGCCCGCGAGCATGCCAAGGACAACCTGGCGCGAGCCGAAGTCGCGCAGGCCTTGGACGCGATCGCACAGGGGTCGTGGCCGCAGGCGGAGCTGCTGGCCGCGGGCGCGCTGATGCACGCGCCCTCGGCCTGGGCGCGCGGCGTGTTCGCTCGGTTCGATCCGGCGACCCGACCGCGGCTGCGGCACCGGTGGTCGACGCCGCAGTGCTCGCATCTGGTGGTGTCGACGCAGGGCGGTCACATCAGCTGCATGTTCAACGGCGAACTTCGGATTGCGGAAGTCGGCGTGCCATGGGACGCGATGGATCCGCTGGACGTTCGCGGTCGGCCGTTGGCCTTGGTGGGGCCGGGGCGCGGGGTGGTGGTCGACGACCCGAGCTCGGGGTTGCGACTGGTGCCGACGTCGCGGGGCGGTCGATCGACCGTCTTGGACGAAGCCCACGCCGGGGTCCACCACGTGCTCGCCAACGGTTCGGGCGCAGTGGCGTGGATCACCAGGGCGTCAGAGCGTTGGTATCAAGACGGTCGCTCGTCGGTCGAGACCACGCAGTGGTGCGAGACGAAGGGGCGCAGCGCACCCGGGGTGGTCGGCGTGCGGCACGACGGCCTGCGCGTGGCCATCTGCCAAAACGGCGCGGTGTACCTGCGTGGTGCGGACGACTCGCTCGGACCGCGGCAGCTGCTGCGCCTGCCTGTATCGCTGGGGGGGCCGATGATCCTCGCATTCGCACAGTCGCCCTCCGGCTACGCTGCGGTCGGTATGGCGGGTGGCGATGTCGTGGTGATCGACGTCGACCGCGGTCGGGTCGTGCGCACTTTCGCCAACGATGGGGGAACCCCATTCGACATCACGCTGACGTCGTCCCGGTTGGCGCTGTCCGATGGTCACGACGGCGTATATGTGTGGGAGGTTTCCACGGGGGCACTGCTCGTGCGCCTGGCCGCGAGGCGGGCATACGTGCGCTGGATCGACGGTGGAACCCGCCTGCAGGTGGTTGGCGATGATGTCGAGCAATGGGACCTGTCTCCGGCACCGTCCCGGCCACACCTACACGCCACCGGAGTGGGGATTGCTGCCTTGTCGATTTCTCCCGACGGTCGATATGTCGCCACGGCCCATGGCGATGGCCGATTGCGGCTGGCTCGCCTCGGCCAGGCAAGAGGGATCGCTGAGATTCCCCTGCACTGGAGCGTGGTCAAGGACGTCGAGTTCTCTCCCGACGGCCAGCACGTGGTGGCCGTCTGCGCCCAGGATCCACAGCTCCACGTACTCGACCTCGACGACATGGCATACGTGCGCCGGAGCCCGGCGACTGCCGGTCGCCGCGCCGTGTGGCTGGACGATGAACTCGTGCTCGTCGCCGGATACCGCCCTGCGCTCGACTCCTGGCGTGACGGGACGCGGGTGCCAGGGGTACTCCCGGAGCATCACGCGGGCTTCGTGGACCTGGAGACCGATGCCGACAGGCGCGGCGTCACCATGCTCGACTCCAGTGGAGGCGTCTATCGTCTCGGCGCCGAGGTCGGCGCCACCGCTCGACTGGTGGTGTCTCGACCGGGCGCCACGGCCGTGGCCGGCAATGAGCACATGGTCGTGGTGCTGGGCGACGCGGTGCTCGAGACGATCTCGACCGAGGGCCAATGTCGCCAGGCGCCGCTGCCGTCGCCGCATGCCACGGACCTCGCCATGTCGGCCGATGGTCGCTGGCTCGCGGTCGGACACGATGATGGGCGCG
>JAHZJA010001219.1 GCA_022601155.1 Deltaproteobacteria bacterium
CCGAGATCCACCTCGTCGTCGATCCCGAGTACGCGGAGCACCCAGGCCCCGTCGTCTCGCCCCTCGTAGTGCTCGGGTCAGGTTCCCACGCTCAGGGCGTGGGCCGAGCTGGCCCCCGCCGTGGCGAAGATCTGGCCGTCCCACAGCTCATGCTCGAGGTCAGCCTCACGCTTCATTGCCAGGAGCTAGCCTGGCGTGGCTCGAGCCAGAGGAGCCGACGATGGAGACATCGTGATTCATCGTACCAAGCGCCAGCTGGCGCCGATTCGTGAATGAGGGGGTCGGTGCCGTCACCGCCAGGGGCGGGCCCGTCCCGTTGTCAGCCGCCGCCGAGGGCGTTGAGTTCTTCGTACCCGGGCAGCGTCGACAGGTCGGGCACGATCACGATCTCGATCCGTCGGTTCGCGGCACGGTGCGCGTTGCCGTCGTTGTCGTGCGCGGGGCGGTACTCGCCGTAGGTGGCGGCGCTCAGCTGTTGGGGTGGAACTCCGCCCTCCTCGAGCGCCCGCAGCACCACCAAGGCACGGCCGGCTCCCAGCTCCCAGTTGGACGGAAATTTGGCGGTGTTGATGGGGACGTCGTCGGTGTGTCCCTCCACCTGAAAACGCCGGCCGGGAATGGTGGACAGCCCCTTGCCCACTTCCTTCAGCGAGCTGGTGCCCTCGTCGGTGAGCGTGGCCCGACCGCTGGCGAACAGGATGTCCATCGGCAAGGTCAGCACCATGCGTCCGTCGACGATGCTGACCTTGAGCTTGCCCGCGTCGATGAGGGCAGCAAACCGATCGAGCATGGCCTGGTAGTCGGCCACCCGACGATCGGCGGCGGTCTTGTGCTTGCGCAGCTCTTCGAGCGCGACCGACATCTGCTCGAGCGAAGCCTTGAGCGCGGAACGCTTCTCCAGCACCGCCGCCAGATCGCGCTCGGTCTGCTGCTGACGCTGCTCGAGCTGGGCGAGTGCGGTCTCCTTCTCGGCGAGGAGCGCCTCCACCAGCGACAGCTGCCGCTGGTACTCGGCGGCGGCGACCTTGGACTGGTCGAGCCCGGCGGTCAGGCTGTCGACATCGTGCTCGGCACGGCTGAGCTGCTCGGCGTGGGCCTGGCGGTCGGCCTCTTGCTCGGCGCGCAAGGCCGACTCCGTACCGTCGAGCTGACGCTGCAGATCATCGTGGGCCGCCTTGGTGACACAACCACAGGTGAGGGCGACAGTGACGAGGACGAGCCGAGCCGGGGTCCGCATGGGCTGCATGCTGCCTCAACCGACGCGAGCCGACCAGTCACCCCACGCCTCGGTCGTATCGCCCCGAGGCTACGGCGTGGTGGAAGACCCGGCGGCCGGCCGGGCATGGAGCTGCACCAGTCCCCCCTCGAAGCCGTGGTGCCCGACGAACTGTAGGGCGTGCCGTTGGGTCGCTCCCGCGAACAGGGGAATACCCGCGCCCAGCACGATCGGCACCATGGTCACCACGAGATCATCGACGAGCCCGGCATCGAGAGCCTGCCGAATCACGGTGCCCCCGTCGAGATAGACGTCCTTGCCTCGCGCCGCTTCTCGGGCCCTGTCCACCAGCACACCGATGTCGCCCGCCACGGCCCGCACCGTCGGGTGCACCGGGTTCAGGTCGCCGCGGGTCGCCACGAGCACGGGGAGATCGCCGTAGGGCCATGCGCCACCGAAACCCGCGACGACATCGTAGGTCTGCCGCCCCATCAGCAACGCCCCCACATCCGCGATGAAGGCATCGAAACCCAGGCCCCCCTGATCGGCGCCATGCGGCGGCTCGGGCTTCGACTCACCCGTCTCGCCCTGGCTTCCCGGGAGCCACGTCAGGTCGTTGTCGGGGCCCGCCATGAAGCCATCCAGCGAGCAGGCGACATACACGCGATTCCAAGCGGGGCGCAGCATGGGTTTGTTTATAAATGAACATTCATTTATAAACAAACCGCCGTGCCTCGCGCCAAATCGATCACCGACGCAGCGCTGCTCGACATCGCTCTGGAGGTCATCAGGCGGCAAGGCCCCGAGCGGTTCACCCTCGCGGACGTCTCGCGGGCAGCCTCGCTGTCTCCGGCCACGTTGATCCAGCGCTTCGGGTCGAAGGCGACGATGGTCGAGCGAGCGTTGGCGCGGAACAATCACCAGCTCAGCGAGACCGTCGCGGCCCCCGTCACGCCCGGTCCTCATGCCCGAGCGCAGCTAGTGGAGTGGCTCGTCCAGCTGGCGCAGCCCCTTCGTACCCGGCGACTCATCGCGGCCCACCTTCCAGTACTCCGCCGAGACCTTCTCGATCCGAGCATCCGGCGTCACGCACGGCGGCACGGCGTGTTGATGCGCGAAGGAATCGGTCGCCACCTCGCCGCCATCGATCCGCAATGTGCCCCCGCGACCGTCGAGACCAACGCGGCCCTCATCGAGGCGCAGTGGCACGGTCTCGTCATCCAGTGGGCGATCTCGGGCGACCGCAGCTTCGAGCGCTGGCTGCGACATGGGCTGCAGACGCTGCTGCAGCTCGTGCTCGATCGGTAGCCAGCGCCGCGACGGGCTCACGTTCTGCGCGTGTGACCGTCGGCGCGCTCCACCACCCCGTCGTCCACCAGCTTGCGCAGATGGGCCTCCAGCGCCCGGGCGGCCAGAGGCCACAACATCTTGGGCG
This sequence comes from Deltaproteobacteria bacterium, assembly GCA_022601155.1. Classification (GTDB taxonomy): domain Bacteria; phylum Myxococcota_A; class Polyangia; order Nannocystales; family Nannocystaceae; genus Paraliomyxa. Next base: position 2,652 of record JAHZJA010001219.1, read on the forward strand.
TGTCGGCGTAGGCCCCCGCCAGAACTTCGTCGTCGGTGCTGGCCCCCGCGTCGATCGCCGCCAGGACCTTGGCCTCCCGGCCCAAGCGGTGCTCCACGTAGTGATCGACCACCCCACGCGGATCGGTGAGCACCGGTCCATGCGCAGGGATCAAGGCCGAGGTCCCCAGCCCGCCCAATCGATGCAGCGAGTCGAGGTACTGCTTCATGTCGCCCGCATCGGACGGATCGACGAGAATGGTGCCCTCTCCGGCCACCATGTCCCCCGCGTGGGCGATGCCCGACGACAGCTCGTGGAACACCAGGTGCCCCGGCGCATGACCGGGCGTGTGCACGGCACGCAAGATGGTGCCCTCCCCGAGGTCGAGCTCCTCACCGTCGACCACCTCGCGATCGACCTCGAATGGGAGACGCTCGGCGGTCTGAGGGTGTGCGAGCAGAGGAACCCCCAGCCCCTCTCGCAGCCGCTCCACGTCTCCGATGTGATCGATGTGATGGTGGGTGACCAGCAGCATCGCCACCTCGCGGCCTTCGGCCCGCAGGGCCTCGAGGGCCTGATCCACCACCTGGCGCTCGTCGTCGAAGGGCGTCGCGGGCTCGATGAGCGCCAGCTTCGAGCGGCCGGCGATCATCAAGTTGGTGCTGGTCGCGGGCAAGAGCGTGGGGGTGCGCAGCGCCAGGCGCCACACCCCATCGGCAAGCGGTTGCAATCGCTCCACGGACCCGCAGCCTACCCCATGCCGCCGCGACCGGACGCCCCGGCTCAGGCCGCGGGCATCGCTACCGACGTCCGGGTCTTGCGCCGACGGTAGCGCACCCGCGACGGCGATCGTGGTCCGACCAGCATGCGGTCGTAGCTGGGCTCGTAGCGGGGCTCGAGCAACTCGAAGTCGAAGTTGCGCAGCAAGTGACTCCAGATCGCCCGCAGCTGGAGCTGCGCGAACACGATGCCCATGCACCGATGGCGGCCCCCGCCGAACGAGATGAACGACATGGGGTGCTTGCGGTCCTCTTCACGCTCGGGGCCGAAGCGATCCGGCTCGAAGCGGTGAGGGTTGGTGAAGACCTCCGGGATGCGGTGCGCCAGCGCGGGAGAGGCCATCACCATGGAGCCCTCGGGCACGTGGTAGCCGCCGAAGTCGAAGCCCTCCAGCATCCGCCGCATCACCATGATGATGGGCGGGTACATCCGCAGGGCCTCCTTGACGACCCACTCGAGCTCCGTCATCGCGCGCAGGTCTTCGAGCTCCAGCGATGTCCGATCACCCAGCACTCGGGTCTGCTCCGCCCGCAGGCGCTCGATCCACTGGGGGTGCTGGTTGAGCAGGATCCCGGTCCACGCAAACGTGATGCCGCTGGTGTGGTGCCCTGCGAACATGATCGCCAGCAGCAACCCGGTCATCTCGTCGTCGGTGAGCGCCCGACCGTCTTGATACTTGGCGTCCATCAGGGTCTGGAGGAAGTCTTCCTCCTCGGCCCCCGTCTTGCGACGCTCGGCGACGATGGTCGCGACCAGCTCGCCCAGGCGCTTGCGTGCGCGGTCGCGCTTGCGGAACGCGGGGATTGGAAGCTGCGGCGCGAAGAAGGCGAGCAGCTGCAATCCGCCCTCCATGTCGTAGTAGAGCTTGGCGAACTCGTCCGAGAGCTTGTTGCGGAAGCTCGGGCCCAGCAGCGATCGACTCGAGGTGTAGATCGTCAGCTCGTTGCCCGTCTCGTACAGCTCGACCACGCCTTCGTCGCCCCACTTGCCGAAGAAGTCCTCGGCCTCCTCGATGAATCCCTGGGCGTACGTGCGCAGCCGAGTCTCGCGCAGTGCATCGTGGAAGAAGCCCAGCTGCTCCTTCATGATCTCCGGCTCGGCGTCGTACGCGATGCCCTTGCCGAAGATCGGAGTCATGAGCTTGTAGACCTCGCGCATGCTCATCTCCGAGTCGCGCAGGCGGAAGAACTTCTGCTGGGCCTTGGGCCCGCTCATCACCACCGTCGAGGAGCTCCCCGGCAGCTTGAGCGAGAACATGTCACCGTGACGATCACGGCCGCGCTGCAGCATCTCCACCGGGCTGCGCTTGAGCTCGAGCGCATGGCCGAGCAGCGGCAGCCCTCCGCCGAGCAGCGGCGGCGTGGGCAGCGAGGAGGACGCAGAGCGGGGCCGTTCGTTCGCCGGGGCAGCCATGGGTACAGCGCACGCTACAGCTGCGCCGGACCCGACCCAACCGCGCATCCTCCAACCGTGGCCCATCGCACGGTGGCGTGAGGCTTTTTACGGGCGCGGTCCGCGAAACACACTCCACGGGGCCGCACAGGGGCTCCTGGAGAGGCTATGCCCGCAGGCGATGGAGCCTTCTCCCGTCACCCTGCCCCATCTGGCGGTCGCCGCCGCGGTGTACCTCGCATTCTTCGGCGGGCTGCTGTTCGCGTCGATGGTGTTGCCTGGCCGCGTGGTCCCCGGGTTTCCCAACCCGGAGGGCAACCGCAAGCACTACCGGATCAACGGCATGGCGCTGTGGGTCGGGACGCACATCGCCATCGTGGCCGGCGCCTTGCTGTTGAACCTGTCGCTGTCGCACTTGGTGAAGCACTTTTGGTCGTACTTCATCGTCGTCAACGTGTTCTCGGCAGTGTGGATGGTGGTCCTCTACGTGGGCGGCCGCAGGCGGCAGCCCGCCAAGGACCGACGCCACGGTGTCATCGGTGCGGTGCAGGACCTGTGGTACGGCGTCGAGCTCAATCCCACGTGGCTCGGCGTGGACCTCAAGGTCTTCGCCTACCAGCCCTCGCTCATCGGCCTGTCGATCCTCAATGTCTCGTTCGCGTGGGCACAGTGGGAACAGACCGGCACTCTCAGTCCCCAGATGGTCGCCTACCAGGCTTTTTGGTGGCTCTACATGACGACGCACTACCACTACGAGACTGGGGTGCTGTCGATGTGGGATGTGATCGCCGAGAAGTTCGGCTTCATGTTGATGTGGGGCGACCTCGTCCTCGTTCCGTTCTTCTACAGCATTGGGGGCTGGTGGCTGCTCGACGACGCGCGGCCGCCGATGCAGTGGCCCGCGCTGGCGGGGCTGGCTGCGCTGCACTTGCTGGGCTTGTGGATCTTTCGCGGCGCCAACGCCCAGAAGGACCGTTTCAAGCGTGATCGCACTGTTCGGATCTGGGGCCAACCCGCGCAGGCACTCGGTGGCCGTCTGCTGGTCTCCGGGTGGTGGGGCGTGGGTCGCAAGATCAACTACACCGGCGAGATCATGGTCTACTTCTCGTTCGCGCTGTGCACCGGTTTTCGTTCGGTAGTGCCCTTCTTGCTGCCGCTGTGGTTGTGCGTGCTACTGCCGCATCGAGCGTGGCGCGATGAGAAGCGGTGCAGCGCCAAGTACGGCGAGCTGTGGCAACAGTATTGTCGCCGGGCCCGATTTCGCATGCTGCCGTTCCTGTACTGAGCTGCCGGCCTCGCGCGACCCCAAGACCTCCTCGGTGCCAATCGCCCCCGGGTGGGCCCTCATGCCCGTCCGGCGGCCCGCGGCGAGCCATGTCCCGATCGAGGTGCCGTCACAAGCTGCTATGCTCATCGCAGGTGTCGGCACCACCGCAACGACGCGTCATCGTAGCGAGCCCGCCCGAGCTGGTCGTGCACGATGCCCCGAGCCCGTGTCCGTACTTGCCGGACCAGATGTCGCGGCTTCCGCTGAGGCTGCCGATACGCCGTCTGCAGCGACGTGAGCTCGACACCCGGCTTCGATCCGGCGACCGTCGACAGGGCCTGATGCTCTACCGCACCGCGTGCCCTTCGTGTGTGGCATGCGAGCCGATCCGCATCAGCGTCGCCGACTTCAGCCCCGGCCGCACCCAACGCCGTATCAAGCGTCGCGGCGATCAGCGCATCGAGACCGAGCTGGGGCCCCTGGAGCCCAGCCTCGAGAAGGTCGCGCTGTACAACAAGCACAAGCGGGGCCGTGCCCTCAGCTCCGGCGAGCGCCCCATCGACTACGACGGGTACACCGCGTTCCTCGGCGAGAGCTGCTGCGACAGCTTCGAGATCCGGTACTTCGTCGACGGAACATTGATGGGAGTGGCCGTCGTCGACCGCGCCGAGGAATCGCTGTCGGCGGTCTACTTCTACTTCGACCCCGACCACGAAGCCCTCAGCCCCGGCGTGTTCTCGGTGCTCGAACAGATCGAGCTGTGTCGTCGGTGGGGCCTGCCCCACCTGTACCTCGGGCTGTACATCGCCGACTGCTCGTCGATGGCCTACAAGCGCGGTTACCTCCCGCACGAGCGCCTGCTCGACGGGCAGTGGGTCACCGTCGACCGCACCACCGTCGACCGCTGATCGCAGGGCTGGTCAGCCCCCCCAGGTGAGCGCGCCCCCGTGTGGCCGAAGCCTCCCCGGGTTGATAGCGTGCGATCTCATGGACATCGCGATCGACAGTGAGATCGGCCCGCTGCGCCGAGTCCTCGTGCACCGCCCCGGCGATGAGATCGTACGGATGACCCAGCACGACCTCGAGCGGATGTTGTTCGACGACATCCTCGCGCCCGATGAGACTGCGCGCGAGCACGAGCTGATGACCGAGGTGATGCATGAGGCGGGGGCCGAGGTGATGCTCCTGGCCCCGCTGCTGCAAGAAGCGCTGGCCGCCGCTCCCGCACCCGACCGTCGCGCGTTGGTCGAGCGCCTGTGTCACCAGGCGGGCGCGCCCGCGGTGGTGCCCTGCCTGCTGGAGTGGAGCGCCGAGCGCCTCGCTCGCGGTCTCATCCATGGCGTGTACTGGGACGAGCTGGACGGCGCCCCGGCCAGCCTCGCTCGCATCCGCGCCAAGACCCTCGAGCAGCGGTTCGCGCTGTCGCCCGTGCCCAACCTGATGTTCATGCGCGACCCGTGCATGGCCGTCTACGACCGGGTGGTGGTGGGCCGGATGGCTACGTCTGCGCGCGGCCGTGAGCCGTGGCTGGTGTCGTTCGCGTTGCGCCATGCCCCGCGCGCGGGGGCGCCTTTGCTGTTCGACACCGACGACGCGCCGAGCAGTGGCCTGCACCGCTCGCTCGAAGGCGGCGACCTGCTGGTGCTGTCGCCCCATGTCGTGATGATCGGGTGCTCGCTGCGGACCACCGCCCAGACCATCCAGCGGCTGGCGGAGCAGGCCCTGTTTCCCGCGCACCCCCAGCTGCGTCGCGTGTACGCTGTGATGATGCCGCAAGCCCGCTCGGTGATGCACCTGGACACCGTGCTCACCCATGTCGATCGCGACCTGTTCCTGGGCCACCAACCGCTGCTCACCGGTGGCGCGGGGCGGCCCGGGCTTCCCGTCGCCCGCGTGGTTCGCGATGGCCCTCCGCAGCTGATGCCGGGCGCCACCGTGCTCGACGTCCTCCGCGAAGAGCTGGGCACCACCACCCAGCTCATTCCCTGCGGTGGCCACGATCCCCTCCACCAGGAGCGGGAGCAATGGACCGACGGCGCCAACGCGATCGCGGTGAGCCCGGGTCACGTGATCCTCTACGCCCGCAATACCCACACCATCCGCACCCTCGCGGGTCACGGGTTCACCGAGGTGCGCTTGAGCGTGGTTCAAGGCGAGGCCGAGCGTCGCGAACGGATCGCAGCCGGGCTTCGGCACCCACGAGCGGTGTTCAGCTTCTCGGGCAGCGAGCTGTCGCGTGCGCGTGGAGGCGGTCGATGCCTGACGATGCCCTTGGCACGAGCGCCGCTGTCGGAGGCCTCGTCATGACGGCAGTGCTCGGGCCCGCCGCCACGGCGTCATCGTCCGCCATCGACCTGCGCCCGGCGGCCCCCACGGTGGTGGTCGCGATGGGCGGGCATGCGTTCATCCAGCCGGGCGAGCGCGGGACCTACCACGAGCAGGCCCGCAACGCGCGGGCGATCTGCCACGAGCTGATGACCCTGGTCGACCGCGGCTACAACCTCGTCATCACCCACGGCAACGGACCTCAGGTTGGGGACCTGCTGGAGCGGGTCGAGATGGCCCGGCATCAGGTGCCGCCCCAGCCGCTCGATCTACTCGTCGCACAGACCGAGGGCAGCCTGGGCTATCTGCTGCAGCAGGCCATGCTCAACGAGCTTCGCCCACGGAAGGTCGAGCGCTACGTGGTCACCATGATCACCCAGGTCCTCGTCGACGCCGAGGACCCGGCCTTTGGCGAGCCGACCAAGCCGGTTGGACCGTTCTACTCCCGCGAGCAAGCCGAGCAAGCCCGCGATGAGCTCGGCTGGGTCATCGGGGAAGACGCCGGTCGAGGGTGGCGGCGCCGGGTGCCGAGCCCTCGCCCCTTGCGAATCATCCAGCGCGACACCATCCGCGACGCGGCCATGAGCGGGAACATCGTCATCGCCGCGGGCGGCGGTGGCATTCCTGTCGCGTTGTCGTCGGCACCCGACACCGACGACTTCGTCGGCATCGAGGGCGTCATCGACAAAGACCTCACCTCGGGCGTGCTCGCCACCGACGTCAACGCGGAGCTGCTCATCATCTTGTCTGCCGTCGACGGCGTGTACATCGACTTCGACACCCCCCAGCAGCGCCGCCTGGGTGCCGTGACGATGGCCGAGTGCAAGCGCTACATCGATGCCCACCAGTTTCCGGCTGGCTCGATGGGCCCCAAGGTCGAGGC
>JAHZJA010001220.1 GCA_022601155.1 Deltaproteobacteria bacterium
CACTGCTGGATGCCTGGTGCGGCGGCGATCGAGCGGCTGGCAGTCGGCTGTTCGATGCCCACCTCCCCTCGGTCTCCCGCTTCTTCAAGAACAAGGTCGACGGCAACTGCGAAGATCTCGTTCAGGAGACGTTTCTCGCCTGCATCGAGAGCCGCGACCGGTTTGCCGGGCGCTCGAGCTTTCGGACCTACCTATTGTCGATCGCCCGGCACGTGCTGTTCGGCCACTACCGACGCGGTCGCACATGGAAGATCGACGCGCTGGCGACGTCGGTGGCACAGCTGGGGTGCTCCGCAGGCAGCGTGCTCGCCCGCACGGAGGAACGGGCCCTGCTGCTGCGGGCACTACGTCACCTCCCCATGGACTTCCAGGTGACACTCGAGCTGGCCTACTGGGAGGACCTCGACGGCAATGCGGTGGCGGAGGTGCTCGACGTGTCGCCCCACACCGTGCGCAGTCGTATCTCGCGGGCGCGGGCGATGCTCCGGCGCACGATTGCCGAGCTCGCCGACAAGCCCACCCTCGGGGCATCGACCATCGCTCACCTGGAGCGCTGGGCCCAGCGCCACAACAGCGATTGAGGCCGGTTCGCGGCCGCGAGCCGGCCGAATCGAAGAAATCTCGTCGAGACCCGGATCAATTCTCGACCTCGCGTCACGAACGGCTCCGCCATGGAGGCGCCAAACACGATGAAGAGAATCCTCCCCCCACTTCTGATCCTCGGCTGCGCCGTCGAACCCGACCCCGAGATGCTCACCGGGGCCCCTGATGCCCCCCTTCTCGCCCCAACGAGCGCCGCCGATCCCGGAGTCGACGCACTCGTGCAAGCGACCACCGACGAGGGCGAGGACGAGGACGAGCCCTGCCTCATCGAGGACGAGCCTCAGCGGCCGGCGGCGACGTCGTTTGCGGCGGCGGTCGAGATCGGCGAGGCACCGCGCTTCGACATCGAGTTCCACAATCCCTTGGACGAGGCCGGGCGCTACCGGGTGGTCGCCGGGGTGTTCACCGCCGAGGGCAGCTACACGGTGGCGGACGTGGAGCAGGGGCAGGTAGAGCCCGCGCAAACGGTGGCACTGAGCATCGCCGCGCCCTCGCTTTCGCTGCCCGCGACCGCCGACGAGGCAACCGTATCGCTGACCGTGCTCGCCACCTTCTCCGACGGCCACGAGCGTGTCATGGGCGACCCCTTGTACGCCGAGCTCCAACGCAGCCCTGGCAGGCCACCACGGTTCCGCGCACGACTGCGACCGGCCGACGGCGCGCCCGTGACGGTCGAACGGACCCTGGCCCAGGCGCTCCGGGGGCGATCGACGGACCTCCTATCGACGCCATCGGACGAGCCGCTGCTCGCGACCGTGCGACAGCTCGACGCCGCTGTGGTCCCCCATGTCACCGAGCCCCGTGATCTCAGCGAGCCCGATCCCGACACCGATCCACTCGACGACGAGCTCATCTACGCGCCGCGCCTTCCCCCGCTGACGCAGCCTCTGCGGGTCGACGCCGACCCCCGCGACGTGGGCGTGTCACCCGCCCACGATTTCCTCACCGCGGTCACCAAGCTGCAGGCCCGAGGTCTCGACGTCGACGCCGAGACGCTCTCCGCTCCACCGACTCCGGTCGGCGCCAACCCGACCGTGCAGTTCTGCCTCGAGATCGAGACCCAGTACGACGACGCCGGGGGAGGCGAGACCCGATGGACCAGCCCCAATCCGATCTATCGCGACGTGCCCGGTCTGCTGCTGCAGGTCCAGCGCTGGTTCAACGGTGCCTGGTACACGGTGTGGATGGACTACACGGGCGACGGGATCGGTGCGGGCGATCCTGGGGTGGGCTGTACCGGCCCCATCCCGGGAGGGCCGGCGTTCTTTCGGTTCACCGTCTGGTCGGAGTCCAACGTGCAGGGCAATGCGATCAAGGCCGAGGGGGTCGTGCCCGGAGGTACCGTGCCCGTGCAGTACCCGGTGGCGCAGTGGAAGTATGTGACATCGGGCAAGCACGACATCGAGGTCTCGACGGGTCTGGACGAGATCCTCAACGTGCTCTCGGCGGCCAGCTATGGCCTGTACCGCCATGCGGGCGGACTGCACAACGGCAACTACGACATCGAGGTGGGCGGCAACTCCACCGCATTGTCCGGCGGGGTGATCAAGGTGTCCAACGCCTCGGCCGACGAGAAATTCAAGATCCTCCACGAAGTCGGCCATGCCATCGGCTCGCAGACCACGGGCGGGGTGATCACCGGTTCGAACTACAGCCGCTTCGCGAGCAGCTGCCCGAACTTTGGCCCCGGCAGCCACTCCCTCACGAGCTACGAGTACAGCGAAGCCGCGGCCAACGAAGGCTTCGCTCACTTCTACGCCGCCGACGTGTTCAACACCCACGGTGACGACGCGGGCTGCTGGTTTGGCTACTACAAGCCGGAGTGGAACGAGCTCTCGCCCGTGTGGGTGAGCTGCGAGTCCTCTTCAGACTGGGGCTCGACGACGTTCGGCAACGCGTTCTACGAAGACAACTGCCTCCAGAACGACGGGCGCGGCGTGGAGCTCGACTGGATGCGACAGTTCTGGGACGTCCACACCAACTCGTCGTCCCACCCGTCGTTCACCGAGATCGTCAACTGGCTCGACTCCGCCGCCGAGCCCAGCGTCGACGATGCCTACCAGGTACTCCACAGCGCCGCGTTCGCCTGGGGCGGCTCGCTGTGGAGCATCTGGTGGGCGACCGCCGGCTTCAACGGCATCGATCACTGACGACTGCGGCGAGGCCCTCGCCGCCCGGAAGTCTCGAGCCCCGTCGCCCTCACCCTGCGACGGGGCTCACCCGTCTAACGGCGTGTCTTCGGCGAGCGCCCAGCGGATGAGTCGGGTCTCACTCGGGCAACACGACGAGCTCGGCCAGCAGTTGCTGCGCCGTCACCTGATCGTCCACGGCCACCGCGACCCGATCCACCTCGCCGTCTCGCGATGCGGGCACACGATGCTCCATCTTCATCGCCTCGACCAACACCAGAGGCTGGCCTCGCTCCACCATGTCACCGGCCTTCACCAGCACCGCCACCACGCGTCCACCGATGGGGGCAAGCACGCGATCGCCACCCGCCTCATCCTCCTGCGCCGACCCGGCCCGCGGCTCGACGAAGTGCGACGTCACTCCGGCCTCGTCGATCGCAACCCCGTCGTCGCTGCGAACCCATGCGACGGTCCGGCGAATCCCCTCGTGCTCGAACGTGATCCCGTGCTCGTCGTGCGCGACCAACTCGATGCCGACCGGCTCGGCCGCGACGCCCTCGACGACGAAGCGACCCGCCCCTTCGTGCACCACCGCGAGCGTACGCTCGTCGTCGTGCACGCGCAGGGTGACGGCAAAGCGCGCCGCTCCCGTGCTTCGCCAGGGCAGTGCATCGGCCGGGGTCTCGGGCGGTCGGACATCGAGATTGGCCCGGGCCACGGCAGCCAGCGCCCAAGCCTGCTCCGACGGCAGGGGCCGCGGCGGCGGGGACTCGGCCAGCTGACGATCGACAGCGTCGGTCGTGATCCGCCCCTGGGTGAAGTCTTCGCTGCGCAGGAGCTCCAGCAAGAAGCTGCGGTTGCTGCCGACGCCGAGCAATACACAGTCTTCCACCGCCGCGATCAAGCGACGCTGCGCCAACGCCCGAGTCGGACCGTAGGCAATGACCTTGGCGACCATCGCGTCGTAGTGCGGGGAGATCGTCTGGCCCGCCCGCAGACCGTGGTCGACCCGGACTCCCGCCCCGGCCGGCGGGCGCCATGCCACCACCCGTCCCAGCTGCGGAGCGAAGTCGGCGTACGGGTCCTCGGCGTAGATCCGAGCTTCGATCGCGTGTCCGCGCAGCTCCACGTCGGCCTGCGTCAGCGGCAACGGCTCACCCTCGGCCACGCGAATCTGCAGCTGCACCAGGTCGAGCCCCGTCACCTCTTCGGTCACCGGGTGCTCCACCTGGAGTCGGGTGTTCATCTCCAGAAAGTAGAACTCGTCGTCGGCGCCGAGCAGGAACTCGACCGTGCCCGCCCCCACGTACTCGATCGCACGTGCGGCCGCGACGGCGGCTTCCCCCATGGTGGCGCGAAGGGACTCACTGACGACGGGCGAGGGTGCCTCCTCGATCACCTTTTGGTGGCGCCGCTGCACGGAGCACTCGCGCTCGCCCAAGTGGATCACGGTGCCGTGCCGATCGCCGAACACCTGGATCTCCACGTGTCGCGCGCCCTCCACCAGCCGCTCGAGGAACACCTCGGCTCGCCCAAACGCGTTGGCGGCCTCGGAGCGTGCCCGCTCGATCGCTTCGGCCAGCTCGGCCAAGCTCCGGACCACCCGCATTCCGCGACCGCCACCTCCGGCCACCGCCTTGACCAGCAACGGGAACCCCACCGACTCCCCGTGCTCGATCAGGGCGGCGACATCGTCACCATCGCCCATGTGGCCGGGCACGGTGGGCACACCCGCATCGATCATCCTTCGCTTGGCCTGGACCTTGTCGCCCATCAGTGCGATCGCGGTCCGCGGCGGGCCGACGAAGGTCACCCCCGCCTCCGTACATGCATCCGCCAGCGCGGGATTCTCCGCCAAGAACCCATAGCCGGGGTGCAGCGCGTCGGCTCCGGTGCGGGCGACGGCCTCCATCACCCGCGACAGATCGAGATACGAGCTTGCGGCCGGCCCGGGACCCAGCCGGACGGCCTCGTCGGCCTGCGCTACGTGTGGGGCATCGTGGTCCGCGTCGCTGTACACCGCAACGGTTCGAACGCCCAGATCCCGGGCAGACCGGATCACCCGGCAGGCGATTTCACCACGATTGGCGACCAAGAGCTTGCGAATCGGTGCCACGAGTTTATTGCTTTCCATCCGAGCCGGGCTTGGCATCGGCCCAGTGTGGTCGCCGCTTGCCGATGAACGCGGTGATGCCCTCGACCCCCTCGGGGCCCCGCACCGCCGCGGAGAATCGCTCTGCGCCCTCGTCGAGCAGCCGCTCGTGGTCGACGGTTCCCACTTGCAGCATCAGGTGCTTGGTGGAGGCCACCGCTCCCGGGGCGCAACGTCGAATCTGCCCCAACACCTCGGCCAGCGCGCCGTCGAGCGCAGGCCCGTCGGCGGCCACCTCGTGCACCAGTCCCATCGCGTGGGCCTGCACTCCATCGAAGCGTCCTCCGGTCACGGCCAGCCGCCGCGCCTGCGACAGCCCCAGACGTCGCACGATGAACGGCGCAATCTGAGCGGGCGGCAGGCCGAGCCCGGTCTCGGGCAATCCGAACTTCGCATCGGCGCGGGCGATCGCGACGTCGGCGACGCACGCCAACCCGAACCCACCCCCGAGCACCGCGCCTTCGAGCACCGCGACCACGGCCTGCGGCGCACGGTCGACCTTGGTGATCATCGTGCCGAAGGCTCGGTTGACCGCGGCGACCGGGTCGGCCTCCCCGTCCCCGGGCGGGCTCATGCGGGCGCGGGCCATGTCCTTGACGTCACCGCCCGCGCAAAAGTGGCCCTCCGCTCCTCGCAGCACCAGCGCGCGCACATCCCGGCGATCCAGCGTTGCATCGAGCACGGCCTCGATCTCCGCGACCATCTCCAGGCTCATCGCGTTGCGAGCCTTGGGTCGAGACAGCGTGATGTGCAGCGCCCCTCCCTCGTCCAGTCTGAGGACGAGAGTCTTGGGCGACAGCTGCTCCAGGGCAACCGGCTCCGTCATGCGGAGGCCCCTTCTTTCTTCTTGCGGCGGGGCAGCGTGCCCATCAGCTTGCAGATGATGCTCATCATCACCTCGTCGGCACCCCCGCCGATCGACACCAGTCGTCCGTCGCGGAAGAACCTCGAGATCTTCGATTCCCACATATAGCCCATCCCGCCCCAGAACTGCAGGCAGGTGTCGGCCACCTCGCGCGCCAGCCGGCCCGCCTTGAGCTTGGCCATCGAGGCCAGCTTAGTCACGTCCTTACCACTGACGTACAGCTCGGTCGCCCGATAGGTGAGCGCACGCAGGCACTCGATCTCGGTCGCGAGCTCGGCGAGCTTGAAGTGCACCCACTGGTGGTCCAGCACCGACTTGCCGAAGATCTGGCGGTCTCGCGTGTACTCGAGGGTCGCCTCCAGGGCCTGGTCGAGACCTCCGAGCACGTTCGCCGCCCCCCAAAGCCGCTCCTCCTGGAACTGGATCATCTGGAACGTGAACCCGTGGCCTTGCTGGCCGATCACGTTGCCCACCGGAACACGGACATCGTCGAAGAAGATCTGTGCCGTATCGGAGGAGCACATCCCCATCTTCTTGAGCTTGCGAGCGCGCTCCACCCCCTTGGCGTCCATCGGCACGATGATGAGGCTCTTGTTGCGGTGCGGGTGGCCCTCGGAGGTGTTGGCCAGACAGCACATCCAGTCGGCCTGCATCCCGTTGGTGATCCACATCTTGCCGCCGTTGATGACCCAGTCCCCGCCCTCGATCCGAGCGTGGGTCTTGATCGCCGCGACGTCGGAGCCGGCCGCAGGCTCGCTCACCCCGATACAGCCCACCCGATCGCCCGCGATCGAGGGCGCGAGGTACTCGGCCTTGAGTTCGGGGCTGCCGAACTTGGCGAGCGCAGGCGTGCACATATCGGTCTGCACCCCCACCGCCATGGCCACGCCGCCGGCGTGGACGCGACCCAGCGTCTCGGCCATGAGCACCGAGTACGAGTAGTCCAGCTCCATGCCGCCGTAGGCCTCGGGCTTGGTCACCCCCAAGAAGCCGTGGTCGCCCATCTTCTTGAACAGCTCGTGGGCGGGGAAGATCTCGGCTTCCTCCCACGCATCGGCGTAGGGATTGATCTCGCGATCGATGAACTTTTGCAGGGTGTCCTGCAGCTGCACGTGCTCGTCGGTGAATTTCATCGCGCCTCCGGCCCGCCGTTCACAAGCGGGCCACTCCGAAGGTGTTGGGGCGTAGCGTGCGAGCCTGGCCCTCGCGACAGATCGCGAGGGTGGTCGCCAGCACACGCCGGGTATCGCGGGGATCGATGACGCCGTCGTCCCACAGCCGCGCGGTGGCGAACAACGCGTCGGACTCGGAGTCGAGCTTGTCGCGGATCCCCCCCGTCATCTTGGCCATGTTCTCGTCGTCGATGTGCACGCCCTGTCGGGCGAACTTGGCCCGAGTGATGATCTCCATCACCTTGGCCGCCTGCTCCCCGCCCATCACGGAGATGCGGGCGTTGGGCCACGCAAAGATGAAGCGCGGGTCGAATGAACGGCCGCACATCCCGTAGTTGCCCGCGCCGAACGACCCACCGAGCAGCACGGTCAGCTGGGGGACCGTCGCGTTGGCCACCGCCTGGATCATCTTCGAGCCGTGCTTGACGATTCCGTTGGTCTCGGCCTCGGTGCCCACCATGTAGCCGGTGGTGTTCTGCAGATAGACGATGGGTGTGCCCGACTGGCAGCACGCCTGGATGAAGTGACCGGCCTTGGCCGCTCCCTGCGGAAAGATCGGGCCGTTGTTGCCGATGATGCCGACCGCCTGCCCCTCGATACGCGCGTGGCCGCAGACCGTCTGGGGCCCGTAGCGCGCCTTGAAGTCGAGGAAGTCCGAGTCATCGACGATCCGTGCGATGACCTCGTGCACGTCGTAGGGCTGGCGATAGTCCACGGGTACCAACCCCAGCAGCTCCTCCGCGTCGTAGCGCGGCGGCTTGGACGGTGCACCGGGGCCCGGCACCGGATGGTGCTCGTCCCACGGGAGCTTGCCCAGGACCTCGCGAGCGATCTGCAGCGCATGGGCGTCGTCGGAGGCCATGTACTCGGCCGTGCCCGAGACGGTCATGTGCATCTGCGCCCCGCCGAGGGTCTCGTCGTCGGCGTCCTCTCCCAGCGCAGCCTTTACCAGTGGGGGCCCCGCGAGGAAGATCTTGCTGCGGTCCTTGACCACGATGACGTAGTCGGAGAGGCCGGGAATGTACGCACCGCCCGCGGTCGAAGACCCGTGGACGACCGTAATCTGCGGAAGCCCGGCCGCCGACAGCCGCGCCATGTTGGCGAAGATGCGCCCCCCTTCGACGAACAGCTCGCTCTGATACAGGAGGTTGGCCCCGGCGCTCTCGACCAGGTTGATGCACGGCAGCCGGTTGTCGAGCGCGACCTCCTGGGCCCGCAGGCTCTTGCGCAGGCCCATGGGTGAGACCGCGCCCCCCTTGATGGCCGAGTCCGATGCGCTCACCAAGCACCGACGACCCTGCACGAACCCGATGCCGATGATGTTCGAGCCGCCCGAGATCGAGCGCTTGCCGTCATCGTCGTGCATCTTGTAGCCGGCCAGCGTCGACAGCTCGAGGAACGGCGTGCCCCGATCGAGGATCCGGTCGACGCGCTCTCGCGGCAGCAGCTGTCCGCGACCATGAAACTTGTCCGCCTTGCGGGCGGAGTGGGTACGAACCTTGGCTTCGAGCTCGCGAAACTGCTCCACCAGGGCCAGCATTTGCCCATGGTTGCGCACGAAGTCCTCGTGGCGCGGGTCGACGCGGGTAGTCAGGACCGGCATGGCGGGGCCTCCTTAGTCCTTGCTCTCGCCGCCGAGCACCTTGGGCACGGTGGCGCGGTGAAATCCATCGAACGGCTCGCTGCGAGCGGTGTTGGAGGACGGCCAGTGCAGGCTGGCCAGCGGTGCTCCGCCGTCCACCTTCACGGTCTCCCCCGTGATGAATGCAGCCGCATCCGACAGCAGGAAACAGATCGATGCGCTGACCTCGGCCTCGGTAGCCAGTCGCTTGAGCGGGACCGAGTCACGCAGCTTGGGGATCATCGACTTGACCGCCCCCGAGTAGGTATCGAGGCCGCTACTGGCAACCCACCCGGGCGCGACTGCGTTGA
>JAHZJA010001221.1 GCA_022601155.1 Deltaproteobacteria bacterium
ACTGAGGGCAGCGGCGGTCCGGGACTTGACCGTCCCCAGCGGCGACCCCATCCGTGTGGCGATCTCCGCTGATGACAGCCCGTGGAAGTAGCTCAACTCGATCACCACGCGCTGCTCTTCGGGCAGCTGCTGGACCACTTCGCGAACGAGCGCCCGGTCGGGCGACAGCTCGGGGTCCTCTGGGGTGGGAGAGGCTTCGCGGGGCGACACTTCGTCGACCGTCACTTCGCGGCGGTGCTTGGCCGACCGAAGCCGGTCGAGCGCACGACTTCGCAGTCGCACCAGCAGCCACGTGCGTACGCTGCCGCGCGAGGCATCGAACGCGTGCGCGCGCCGCCAAACCTCCATGAACACATCCTGTACGAGGTCTTCGGCCATGGTCTTGTCTCCGAGCATGCGGTTGGACATGCTCAACATCAGCCCGGCGTAACGGTCGTACAGCGTCGCGAGCGCCTGAACCTCACCGCGCGCGGCTTCACGGATGACCTCGATGTCGTCCATGTCGCAAAGCGGGGTGTCGGGGGCGTTCATGCGCGTCGTCCGCCACCCTAGGACAGGGGGCGTCGTTCGGTCAAATCCGGGCGTATCGAACCCGGACGGCTGTACTCGAGCGACCTGCAATCCGTGCTCCTTCGTGAATCTCGTCGAAGGTACGAAGCACGCCCGTGGTCGGATCGATGGCGAGGCGTACGACCTTCGCTCACCGATGGTTACGCGACATGGCCCACACCTCCGCACCGAGGCGCTGACGGCGGCCAGGGGGTGTGCCGAAGTCAGGTCTCTTGGGGCACGTCGTAGAGCTTGAAGAACGCCTTGTCGTAGCGCCGCATCTTGCCCACGTTGGTCACCCGAATGCGTCCCTTGAGGAACGCGGCCATCGGATTCTTGGTGCCGGTCTCGATGCCGATGAAGGTCTTGGCCGGCATGCGAACGGTACAGGTGGGCTCGCCGTGTAGGCCCTCCTCTACGCGACAGGCTCCATCCTCTACGATCACGGTCCAGTCGGGCTTGTCGCCACCGCGCAGCACGAAGTGGAAGATGCCCTCCCACCCTTCCGCCTTCTCGGGGCGAAGGCGGGCCGGCAGGCTTCGAAGGATCGCCTCGACGTCGGCGGGCGTGTCGAGCACGGTAGGACGGCTCACGGCGGCCACGAGCGTAGCAGCCCCACGGCCGCGGCTCCATGGCCTCGATCCATGTTCGTCGCTGCCCCGTATCGACCAACGCGGTGTTGCTCGGGTTCTCCCGCGGGCGCACCGCGACCGTCGCCCACTCCGAGACCGGTTACGGGCACGTCCAGCACCGCGTCGAGCCGCGAACCGCTCGCGGCTCGGCGCGACTTTGGTGCGTCCGCTGGTGGCCCGTGGCGCAACCCGACACGGTGCCTCCCCGCTCGTCTTGGTGCCGCCGAACCTGCAGTGCGCCGGGTCCGGCGGCGTCGTGGCGTCGACCCAGGCGCCAAGGCTCCCTCGCGATCCACCGCGCCGGATAGCGCCGCGGGCGGCTAGCTCCCCAGATATCGGCGCATGATGCGGTGCAGATCTTGTTCGACCATGGTGCCCGGGTCGCCAGGGGTATTGGCGCTGCCCCCGGCCAGGCTCCGACGGTCGACGCCGATCTGGTCACCGGTACACATGACGACCGGCAGGTCCTCCCAGCGGGGCTGCGAGCGCAGCCGCCTCAAGAAGCTGAAGCCATCGTCGCGGGGGCCCTGGAGGTCCAGCAGCACGAGGTCGGGCGTGGTCCCACCCAGCAGCTCGAGTGCCTCGTCCTCATTGGCGGCGGTCAACGTCTCCGCCCCCGCCTCGCGCACCCACGACGACAAGCGGCCCGCCGTGCAGTCGTCCTCCACCACGAGCACGCGCTTGTCGTTGGCTTCGCGCAGCAGGTGGCTCACCTCTCGAAAGAAGTCGTGACGCTCGATGGGCTTGTCGATCGTCGAGACCACCCCGGCAAAGCTGGCCCGATAGCTGCTGCCATCCACACTGCACACGATGACCGGGGTGTCGCACAACGAGGGATCGGCGCGCAGCTGCTGCAGCACCTGCCAGCCGTTGGTCCCCGGCATGTGGAGGTCGAGGGTGATCAGCGCCGGACGCAGCGTCTGTGCGCAGCGCAGCGCCGCCTCACCCGAGTCGACCGAGACCACGTGGTAGCCCACCTCGTCGAGGTAGCGCTCCAGTAGCGTCCGCGCGTCCGCGTCGTCGTCGACCACGAGCACCGTCGGCCGCTGTCCCTGGCGGGCGGCCAGCTCGTTGGCGATGAGCACGGGGTGCGAGGGCTCCGGCTCGCGTGCCCGCACCACCGCCTGTCCGAACACCCGCGACCGGTCGCGGGCCAGCGGAGGCTCGAACGCCGTGATCGGATGCTCCGGATCGAAGATCACCGCGAAACAGGTCCCCCGCCCCGGCTCGCTGACCAGCGCCAGCTCGAATCCCATGCCTTCACACAGGCCGCGCGAGATCGACAGCCCCAGGCCCGTACCGCCGTACTTGCGATCGGTCCCGGCGTCGGCCTGGCGAAACGCGTCGAAGATGAGGGCCTGCTTGTCCCGCGGAATGCCGATCCCGGAGTCGATCACCTCGAGCCGCCGCACGCTCCCGGTCGTGGGACAGGTGATGAGTCGAACCTCGACCGCACCTGCCTCGGTGAACTTGAGCGCGTTGCCGACCAGGTTGATCACGACCTGCTGCAAGCGCATGCCATCGACCACGACCAGCGGCGGCGTGCCCTCCACCTCGAGGTAGACCTCGTTGTCGGTAGCCTCGACCCTGCCCTCCAGCTTGCTGAGTGCCTCGCGAACCACCGAGACCAGGTCGGTTGGCTCGAGCAGGAAGTCCATGGCCCCCGCCTCGAGCTTGCTCAGATCGAGCACGTCGTTGATCAGCGCCAGGAGGTGTCGCCCGTTGGCATTGACGCGCTCGACGTACTTGAGCTCCGAGGTGCCGAGGGCCCCCTTGCGGTTGCGCAGCAAGATGTTGGTAAACCCGATGATCGAGTTGAGCGGCGTGCGGAGCTCGTGGCTCATGCTCGCCAGGAAGTCGCTCTTGACCCGGTTGGCCCGCTCGGCTTCGTCACGCGCTTCCATCAGCTCGCGTTCTTTGTCCTTGAGCGGGGTGATGTCACGGGCCGTGGCCAGGATGTCGCCGGACTGAGGATCCCGGCGTGCCGACCACATCATCCACTTGAGGTCCCCACTCTTGGTCACATAGCGATTTTCGAAGCCCACCGTCTCGACCGTCGGGTCGACCAGTTGCTGAACGACTTCGACCGTCTTGGGGACATCCTCGGGGAGGATGAACTCCGAGAACGGACGTGACAACAGCTCCTCTTTCGAATAGCCGAGCACGCGCGACCACATGGGGTTGAGCTGCTTGAAGTAGCCGTCCATGCCGGCCACACACACCATGTCGAGCGACAGCTCGAAGAAGCGGCGTTGTACGCCACGCACACGCTCCACCATCACCGCTTGGGCCTGCGCAGCTGCGGCCCACGCCCGGACCTCGATCTGCGCCAGTACCTGCTTGGCGCAGTGCTCGAGCAGCGGCAGTCGATGGGACATCACGACATCTGGGCACTCGTCGAACACGGCCAGGACCCCGACGACCCGTCCGTCGCTGGTCTGCAACGGGGTGCCCGCGAAGCTGCGGACAGGGGGCAATCCCTCGATGAGGGTCGTCGCCCCGAGTCCAGGCTCGTCGCGCAAGTCCGAGATCCACCGCATCTTTGCGGCCACCTCGATTTCGTGGAGTAGCGGGGGCGACGTTCCCACGCGGCGGCACCCGCTGTCCTGCGCACCGCAAAACCACAGCCGCTCGTCTCCGGCCAGATGCAGGACCGCGCACGAGGTACCACATGCCCTCGCCGACAGCTCGATGATGGCATCGAAGGCGGTCCGCGCTTCGTCGTCCGACAAGACACAGGGGTCGGCCGAGGCCCGCCCCTCGGTCAGTTCGTCGCTGGGATCGGCACTCATCGCATCGTCCAGTTCTTCGGGTTGGAACCCGTGTGTTCACCTTAGCGCGTGCAACCCCGAGGGCCCGCCCGAGTTCGGGCCGGAGCCGATCGTCGTCGGCTCCGAACCGTCGAGGGTTCAATGTGCGATGAACCAAGGCGAGACAGCGAGCGGACCGTGCGGTCCATGCCGTGCGATCGAAGGAGATCGAAGGACGCCGTTCGGTGCCCCTTCCGATGGACCCGGTCAATCTTCGACCGCGGCATCGCGAAGCGCTTGCGGGGCCCGGAAATTGCGAGCGTGCGGCACCGAGCACGCTTGCTCCGTCCGCACGTCACCACAGCCACAGCGCGTGCCGTGGCGAAAAAATGCGCTACCGCGAGATGACGGCGACACAACTGCCGCCGTCACCTCGCGGGCGCAGGCTCGAGGAGCACCCC
>JAHZJA010001222.1 GCA_022601155.1 Deltaproteobacteria bacterium
GTCCAGCACTGCCGCGCCAAAGAAGCTGACGGCGCCCGACGGCAACAAGCGCTACGCGGTCCGGGTTGGCGACGCGCCGGCCACCGGTTCTCCCACCGCCCCGGTGGAGCTGGTGATGTTCTTCGATTTTCGCTGCCCGTTTTGTCGCCGGGCGTGGGCGCAAGAGGTCGGAGTGCTGGTGCGCAGCCAACCCGATGGCGTTCGTCTGTCCGTCCGCCAGCTCCCGCTGCCCATCCACCCCTCGGCCCGCGGAGCATCGCTGGCGGCTCTCGCCGCGCATCGGCAGAAGCGGTTTTGGCCGATGTTCGACAAGCTGGCTACCCACGAGGGTGAGCTGGGGCAGAGCCACTTCGTCGCATACGCCGACGAGCTCGGGCTCGACCACGACCAATTCCTCAAAGACCTCGCCGATCCGACGCTGGCCGCCCAGATCGAGGCGGACATCGACCTCGCCAATCGGGTGGGGGTGTCGGGGACGCCCGGCTTCTTCGTCAACGGGCGCTATCTCAACGGGTTTTCGCTGGGCACGCTCACCAGTGTGGTGGACCAGGAGCTGGCCGCGGCCATGCTCCTGCTCGACGGCGGGGTACAATCGGACGCGGTGGTCGACACCCTGATGAGAGACGCCGTGCCCGAGTCGGAGTTCCCCAACAAATGAGCGTACGCGCATCGTTGCTCCGTGCCGCTGGAGTTGGGCTGTGGCTGACGCTGGCTTCGTGCAAGTCGGTCGAGCCCGCCGCGGCCGATCCCCAGCTCGAGCAGCTGCCCGGGCCCGACGCCGTGGACGGCTCGCTCAACCGCATGGTCGTGGGCGAGCGCCATGCGGCGTTGGTGACCCCCGCCGACCCGGCCAAGGGCGCCGCCCAGCCCCTGGTCACGATCGTCGCGTACTCCGACTTCGAGTGCCCGTTTTGCGGCGGCTTTGCCCGCACCCTCGACGAGCTGGTGGCCGCGTACCCCGACGACGTGCGGATCGTGTTCCAGCACTTTCCCTTGCCGATGCACCGAGGTGCGGAGCCGGCCGCCCGAGCCGCGATCGCGGCCCAAGCCCAGGGTCGATTTTGGGCGATGCACGACCGCTTGTTTCGCGAGCGGCACGTGGCCGGCAAGGAGGCTCTGGTGGCGCTCGCCGAGGAACTCGGACTCGACGCCACCCGCTTCACCGCCGATCTCGACGATCCGGCGACGGCCAAGCGGGTGGCCGACGAACAGGCCAAGGGACGTGGGCTCGGCGTGCGCTCGACCCCGAACTTCTTCATCAACGGTCGTCGGGTCGAGGGCGCGCTGCCGCCCGACAAGCTGCAGCAACTCGTTGATCTCGAGCGCCAGGCGGCGCAGCAGCTGGTCGACGCCGGAGCGAAGCGGAACGAGGTCTATGCCCGCTACATGCGAGCGGCGGTGGACCAGCATGCGCCCGCGCGGCGCCACTGACGTGCGCTCGGCCCTCGTGTTCGGCACCCTGCGCGGCAGCGCGTAGGATCGGCAGACCGGTGACCACCCAAGACGCCAGCCCCGACGCCACGCGGACGATGCCGCGACGCCGGGACGATGCGACACCTCGACCACGCCCACCGTCACCGCCGGCGGGGCAGCCCGCGGCGCCGAGCTCGATGCTGGCGGCCGGGGCGGTGGTGGAACGGTTCGTTCTGCTGGTGCCCATCGGCGCGGGTGGGCGGGGTGAGGTGTGGTCGGCGTACGACCCCGAGCTCGACCGCAAGATCGCACTCAAGTTCGTTCACCCGCACGGCGACGCGCCACCGCAGACGCTGGCGCGGCTGCTCCGCGAGGCCCAGGCCCTCGCGCGTCTGCAGCATCCCAACGTGGTCACCGTGTTCGACGTGGGGACGCATCGCGGGCAGGTGTTCTTGGCGATGGAGCTGGTCGAAGGAATGAGCGCCGCCCAGTGGCTGGCCGCGCGCACCCGGAGCTGGCGAGAGGTGTGCACGATGATGATGGCTGCGGGCCGTGGGCTCGCGGCATCGCATGCGGCGGGCCTGGTGCACCGCGACTTCAAGCCGAGCAACGTCATGGTCGCGGCCGGCGGGCGCGTGCTGGTCGTCGACTTTGGTCTGGCGGTGGCGACCGGGGCCTCGTCGGGGCCCGCCGGCTTCGTTCCGCACTCGCGCTTGGGCGAAGCGGTCACCGACGACGACGTGGTGATGGGGACGCTGCCGTACATGGCACCAGAGCGGCTCCACGGCGGGGAGGTCTCGCCCGCGAGCGATCAGTGGAGCTACTGCGTCGCGCTGTTCGAGGCGCTGGCGGGACGGCGCCCGTTCGAGGGCGGGACGCTCGCCGAAGTCTCTTCCGCCGTGCGCGGTGCGGCACCCGTCGAACATCTGCCCTCGACCGTGCCGCGCTGGCTCGCGGCGATCGTGGCGCGAGGTCTCGCTCGAGACCCGGGGGCGCGATACGGGTCGATGGAGGCGCTGCTGACCGCGCTTCGGCGCGGTACGGAGCGTCGGCGACAGCGTGCGCTGGTGGTGGGTCTGGTCGCGCTGATGTCGGCGGGCGTCGGCGTCGGCGTGGGGTGGGCCGTGAGCCCCGAGCCGACCGCAGCGCAGATCGAACAACTGCAGCAACTCACCGCCGAGGCTCGCGAGGCGGCCGAGCGCGGGCGGTTCCTGCATCCGGCGTCGACCGATCCCGAGCAGGAGACCGCACTCCAGCTGGTCATGCGCCTGGAGCAGACCGAGGGCCCCGCGGCGACCCGCTCGACCGAGACGGCTCGCCAGCTGCGATCGGAGTTCGCCGAGCGATTGGTAGAGCTGGCAGAGCACTACCAAGCCCGACCCGGTGGAGAGGCCTTCGCCGCGGATTTCTATGCGGCGGCGTTGGTGTTCGAGCCCGACCACGAGATGGCGCGAGCTCGGTGCACGCTGTCGCCCGGCCAAGTGGACTCGTTGCGGGCCGAGGCATCGGCGGGGGATTTTTCGCCCCGCGCCCTGGTGACCTACGACGCCCACGGGGTGCTGGCGGAGTCGGATTCGGCTCGACGCAAGGTGCGGGCAACGGCGCTGATGGATCAGGCCGGCGGCATCGCAGACAGCACGCGGGCGCGCTTGCGGGGGCTGGTCGAGGACACACCGCCCGAGCCCGAGGCGGTCGCGGTGCGAGACGCCGGGCATCCCGATTCGCCATCTGCAGACCACGACGATGACGATGGAGGGTCGCCCCCGACGGCGTCCGATCGACCCGCGCTCGAAGCGGACCCCGCCGAGCCAGCCCCGGATCCAACGACGACGGCCGACGACGGGGCACAGGCCTCTGGTCGTGCCCGGGCGGCGGCCCAGGCTGGCAC
>JAHZJA010001223.1 GCA_022601155.1 Deltaproteobacteria bacterium
CCAAAGGCTCGCGTTTTGTGTATGCCCAGTTTTCACCCAACGGGATATATTCCCCGCCTAACGCACCCGCCAGTACCTGTCGCGGATGATCGTCAGCTGCGAACAGTCCCCCGGCAACAAGGCGGTCCCCAACCAGGCGCTGCTGGAAGAGTTCGTGCTGCGCGACAAGCCGCAGCCCAAAGGAGCGCTCGACACCGCGAAGATCGCCATCAAGGCCGGCAAGGCGCCGTTCGATCTGTGGTCCAAGCTGCTGACGCTCGTCACCACGATGAACAAGGGTTTCCTCGAGAAGCTGAAGCTCAAGCACCAGCCCGCGCTCGACCCGAAGATCCTCGAGATGCTCAACTCGCTGTCGGACCAAAAGGCGGTCTTCTCGACCGCGGCGCTGGTCATGGCCCGGCGAATTCGCAGCGTCTATCGCGTCAACATCGTGCAGGCCAACCTGACGGCGTTCGACCTGCCCAACGGGCAACGGGGTGTCATCTTCTACCTGCCCAACGGCGCCTCGAAGGCGGCGACCAAGCCCCACATCTTCGAGCTGCGGCCCGGCGACGGGCTCAAGGGCGAGATCGCCAAGCTTCACAAGGAGGTGGGGCTCAAGGACTTGCCGGAGCCCCAGGGGCGGCTGACCTTCGACCACGTCAAGAACGTCACGTCGGTCATCGGTTTGTTCTTCAGTGTTCGTGACCTCTACATCTCGGGCACCGACAAGGGGGCCCTCGACGTCACCAAGTCGGCCTTCAACGTCCTCAAGGCGCTGTACGGGCTGCCGTGGGTCTCCAAGAGGGTGACCGCGAGGATCACGGACGTCTCATTGCGACGGCTGTCGCAGGAACTGGCCGGCGACGAGGCGCTCCACGTCGCCGGGCTGGCGGCCAAGCGCGGGGTCGCCCGCATCGCGTTCGTGGTGCAGATCGTGACCGTGGGGTTCGCGGCGCACGACGTGTGGAGCAAGTCCCAGACGGCGACCAAGGATCAGGTGGTCTCCAGCGCGGTGTCGCTGTCGTGTGAGGTGTTGCTACTCATCTCTGCAGGCCTCGTGGTGGCCTCGGGGGGGACGATGACCCCCCTCGCGGCGGTGCTCGCCGCGGCCGCGGCCGTCATCTCGGTGGCGCAGTTCGTCTATGAGCTATTCCGCCCCGAGGAGCACGTCTATGCGGTGCGCTTTTGCCTGTTCGGCGTTGGCTTCGTGGAGTCGATCGGGTCGCCCGCGGGCGATGCTCGGCACTGGCAGGCGTGCCCCAAGCACGACCTTCGCTACTTCAACCCGGATTTCAAGGGCCTCGACGGGCTGCGCACCCAGATCGCCTCGTTCAACAACCTCATGCACGGCTACGGGCTGCAGGTGTCGTTTACGGGAGCGGTTGCGGAGACGGGCGCCACCGTCAAGATCTTCCCCGGCGCCATTCCTCGGCAGGCCTACTTCGAGGTGAAGATGACGATGGAGTGGTGGTTGAGCAAGGCCAAGGGCAAGGTCTTCACGTCGCCGGGCGACAGCTGGAAGGCCGAGTACACCTACAAGTTCTACCCGTTCGCCGACAATGTGCCCCCACAGCCGCTGCAGTTCTCGCCGCAGTACTACAGGGACATGCGCAAGCACGGGGTCATCGACCAGCGCGGCGGCCCCTTCGACGTGTTGGTGGGCCGCAGCGCCAACGAGCTGATGCTGTACACCTATCCCAAAGAGGCTCACATCCCCAAGTGGACCGGGGTGCTCAACGACATCGTCGGGAGCACGAGCGTGGGCGCCAAGATTCAAAAGTTCTACCACGCCAAGTACGAGGTGGAGTCGAAGGTCGTGCACAAGGGCGGTGGCAAAAAAGATCTCGAGGTCACCATCGAGCTGCTGCCGGGAAGCTCCGACGTTGCCATCCAGCGCATGTCGGTGCTGGCCAAGATGCTCCAGACTGGAGATGGCGTGGTTCATGACGGAGGGACGGTGGAATTCACCGCCGATGCGGCCTCGTCCGTCAACGGCAAGGGCAACCGAGAGTTCACCCTCATCATGCCGGCTCCCGCCCCCTCGCCGTCGGGCACCTTCTCGTTCGATACGTTTCAGTTCAAGCTGAAGTTCATCGATGCGGACGGGCACACCCCGCCCAAGTGGGGCATGCAGTCAGAGCCCATGCATCCGGGGCAAAAAATGCAGGTCGAGGAGAAGACGGTCAGCGATCCCTCCAAGGACACGTTCCACTACCGTATCGACTATGACGCCCAGCTCATCGACGACGGCACCGGGCCCATGCTCGACTTCGTGGTGACCAAGGCGTTCGTGCGTCGCAAGAGCGAAGACCCGAGCAAGGGCAAGGTCACCAAAGACCTGTTCATCAGTGGCGTAGTCCTGCAGTACGTGCGCAACGAAGGGTCGGGCAAGCCGCTGGAGGAGGGCACCCTCGCCAAGCCGCTGTGGACCTCGATGATTCGCATCGGCGACTCCTTCAACTCCCACTTTCGCGCGCACCTCAACAAGAAGACATACCACTCCTCACCCGTGCTGCTGTTCGACCGGCTCACCTATCGATTCTCGGTGGAGACCATCAGCGACACGGGCACCAAGAGGTGGACCGGGAGCAATGACGACTGGACGAAGCGGACGGTCAAGTGGACCTATACCAGCGAAGAGCAGGCTGGCCGCAGCTTCCACACCCAGCTCATCAAGTCGGCCAAGTGCGAGCTGAGGCTGGTGCTCGACGGCGACCCCGACACGAGGAACTTCAATCCCAACGACATCACGCTGTCCAGTCGTCGGGCCTACACGGTGGCGGAGGTCAGTGGCTCGATAGGCTCGATTGTATGGAGCCCGGCTTCGCATGCGGGTGCGCTAGGGCCGCCGGAGTCCAAGGTCGTGCAGTCGATCCTCGCGTGCAAGGTGCAGTAGGCCCACGAGCGCCGGTTTTCGGGGGCTGCGGACCGGTCTGGTCGCTTTTCCTGTCACATCGGGCGGCTGTCGTCTCGACCTCTTCGGAGGCGACGGACGATGTGGGACCAGGTGGAAGTGCACGCGTGGCACGAGGCAACGGGGGCTCCGAGCCTCTGGGAGTCGTGCGAGCTGGGGGACCAGCTGCGTGATGTGCTCGAGCGCCCCGGCGGGGAGGCCCGGCTGCGTTCCGAGGTCGAGCCGCACCTGGGCACCGGGTTCGACGCGGGTCTGCCGGCCTTGCTCGACGCCACCACCGACCTGCTGCGGCGCGGCCGTGTGACGTTGGAGCTGAGTGGGCACGAGCCACTGGGCGTCGATCCCCATCATCCCATCGACGTGGAGGATCTGGGCAGCCTGGTCGATCTGGCCGAGGGTCCCCCCGACCTGCCCTCGGAGGCGCCCGAGCACTGGATCGAGATCAGGCTCGTGGACGAAGCCGAGCAGCCCATCACCAACGAGCGCTACCGCATCGACCTTCCCGACGGGAAATCGCAGGAAGGCCAGACCGACGGCGCGGGCATCGTTCGCATCGACCCGATCTACAAGGCCGGGCACTGTCGGGTACAGTTTCCCGATCTCGTCGAGGAGCTGGCGCTGGCCAGCTAGTGTCGGTCGAGGGCATCACCGTCCGCTCCCATGAGTTCCGAGCCCCGCATCCTCCCGGCCAGCGCCGCGGTCGACCTTGGCACGGACCATGTGCACACGCTCCTGGTGCCGGGAGTTCGCTTCGTCAACCTGCGACTGTTGGACTTCATGGAGCAGCCGCTGCCGGATGTGTTCGGCGAGCTGACCGTGGGGGGCCGAGCGGACCCTCGGCGCTCGGATGCCGAGGCCAAGGTGTCGTTTCGGGTCTCCGTGGCGTTCGCCGACGCCCAGGGGCTGTTGGTGGTCGACAGCACGGAGCTCGGCTACCGACGCCCGTTGCCGGTGCAGCTGGGGGAGCTGCCGCCCGTGGAGGAGCCGACCGGTCAGCGCACGCGCCTCGACAACCTCGGCTATGTGCCGGTGGACAACCCCGACGAGCCCGAGCCCACCCGCTGGGCCATCGAGGAGTTTCAGTGCGAGCACGGCCTGTCGGTCGACGGTGACTGCGGGCCCAAGACCCAGGCCAAGCTCGTAGAGGTCCACGGACACTGAGCGTCGCTGGACCCTGAGCGTCGTTGGACACTGCGCGTCGTTGCCATCGTCGTACGCGTTGGCACGCGCACGAGGGCGGGGCTCGCTGGCCGAAGGTCAGAGGCCGCGCGGCCGCGACGGAGTCACCGCCAGGGGGGACGCGGAGCGATGGAGCGGCGGGCCCGACGCGCGCGGTCGCCCGTCACATTGCCGCGTGTCGGGGTCTACGAATCACCGCGACATGCACGGCGGGGACGCAACCGACCCCACATCAGGCACTGCATCGTCGACACCCATCGTGGGTCGTGCGGTCGTGAGCCGCGGTCTCGACGACGGTGAAACGGAGACAATCGAAAATGGCACAGTCCAGCATCTGCCGACGGATCCTTCGCAAGGACATGTCTCTTCGGGAGCCGCAGAGGGTCACCCCGCTGTCGAACTCCGAGGGCATCTACATCCACTACTCTGCGGGCACGCACTCGTCCGACGTCGACGCCAGCCTTCGTGCGATTGGGGTCATTCAGCGCTACCACATGGGGAAGGGGTGGAGCGACATCGGCTACTCGTGGTTGGTCGATGACGCGGGGAACATCTTCGAGGGCAGGGGATGGGGCGTGGTCGGTGCGCACACCCGGGGGTACAACGACCGGTCGCACGCCATCTGCTACTTGGGCCGGGAGCAAGCGCCGTCCAATGCGGCCTTGTTGGCGATCTGCTCTCTGATCGCAGAGCACGAGGAGCGCTACGGGGCTGGCTACGTGCGGGCCCACGGGGAGGTCGGGCGAACGGCGTGCCCGGGGCGGCATCTCATCGCCTGGCTCGAGCAAGGCAGACCGGTCTCACAGGTCGCGTAGCCGCGCCCGAGCGATGTTGCGCTACGAGTGGAGCCTCGGGAGGCTCGGGGCAGCCGAGCCTCCAGCTCGGTGATCTTTCGGAGCACCGTGGCGCGGTTCTTGGCCAGCTTCATCCAGCGGGGCAGGCGGCTGGCCAGCGCCCGGTTGGTCCAGCCATCGACCTCCACGCTTCGGGTCGAGCCGCGGAGCTCGGCGCCGACGTAGGCCCGCAAGAAGGCGAGGTGGTCGGCGTTGTAGGCCCACAGCGTCTCGCCGCAGCATGCAGTGGGTAGCCACAGCGGGAGATGAAAGTACCAGTCGACGGCGGAGCCGACGGTGACCTCTCCGGGTGCGAAGGCGTGCTGATTGGTGGTGCCGACGATGACACCCGGCCGCGACGGCGCCCAGTCCTTACCGTGGCCGCAGGCCGTGCACGTCAGTCGTGCCCGCCCGATCCGGCGGGAGGTCATCGGGCGGACGACAGCGGCGGCGGGCAGGCTGGACACTCGACGAGGAACGACTGCGTGACGTCCCACAGCTGGGTGCTGGCCACATCGTCGGGAGTCCGGGTCATGCGGACGACGACCGTACATCACCCGGCCGCCTGGACTCACGGCAGGCAGTTGATCGTGATCGTGGGCTCCACCGACGTCTTCCACTGGTACGCCGCGGTGAAGTCGAACGCACCACCCACCACGTTGATCCGGCTCAGCCCATCGAGCCGATTGCGTGCGTCGGACACGGGCGACTCGGCCATCGACCACGTGCGCTGCTCGATCTCCTGCCCCGTGCCATCGTCGAACCCATCGCTGCTGACCAGGTCGAGCCCGAGCGGCTGCTCCCCGGCCACCTGGCGGGCCATCAGCTCGGTGGTCGTGACCTCGTAGTGCACCTGCGATGCGGCAGCCGAGTCTTCGACGATCAGGGTCGACACCAAGCCGAGGCGGCCGAGGCTCTCGGCCTGCTCCTGCAGCGCTTGGGGGGCAATCACCAGCGGGTTGGGTGGCTCGCCACCCTGTCCCAGCATGTGCACCAGCGGTCCGGGGCCGTGGTGTTCGATGTGAAGGTCGCCGTCGGAACCCTCGGGCTGGGTGACCTGGGCCCCGAGCAGGTAGGTCGAGGGGTCGAACAGATCGTAGGGCAGGGGGCCCACGCTGTTGGACATCCGTACCTCGATGCGCGCCTGGGTGGGAGCGGTCGAGGTCCACACGTACGCATCCTCCTCGAACGCGAACTCGGTCAGGGGAGGGTCGGAAGGCGCGGTGACGAGCCCGAACGACGCGTTCGAGAGGCGGTCGGCGAACTGCCGGATCCGGGCGCTGTGGAGCGTGAGGTCGTTGTGCGCGCGCTCGTAGTGGTACGCGATGGCCAGGTTCTGCGCGATGGCGTTGTCGCTCAGGCCGTCACTGCACTCGTCGAGCTCGATCTCGACGCGGGCGGGCTCGGTCGGTTCTTCGTCTTCGTTGAAATCGATCGGCTCCGGCACACCGTAGATGGCTGGACTCTCCGCCGTGACACATCCCCCACTCAGCAGCAGCGCCGTCATCCAGGCCCCACCCACTCTCCGACGGTCCGCGCTTGGCATCACGGCGGGGTAGTGCCGCGGGCCGCGGGATCGATCATCGTCGGCCTGCGCGAATTCGCGAGACCACCATCTTTTCGTTGTACCTAGTAAAGGTTACCCTGACATCAACCGACCGAGTCCCGGCGGTTTTGCCGGAAAGGTACCGATATGCGCAGATATTCGCTGTTGTTGGCCGTCTCGCTCACGGCCTCGTGGGGCTGCACGTTGGAGGAAGGCGAGGGCCCCGACGACCTGGAACAGAGCGGCGACGAGTCCACCGATGCGGGTGAGCTCGAGCCCATCGGGCTGCCCGACAGTCCCGGAGTGCTCGTCCCGGTGCCCGACTCGACCGAGGCGTCGCCGTGTCCGGGTGGCTGCAACAACCCCCCCGTCTGCCAGATGGGGCCGGGACAGTGCGTCGTGGATCCGTTCAACGGGACCGCATCATGCTGGTACCCAAATGCCTGGGTCGGGACCACCTGCGACAGCGGTAACCCTTGCATGGTCGCCGAGTGCAACGGAGGCGGGTGCGGCAACACGTGGGCCCATCCCCCGGGCAAGGTGTGCGACGACGGCAATCCGGCGACGGTCAACGATGTGTGCGACGGCGCCGGCAACTGTGCGGGAGTCGCCGGCTGCCCGGGTGGCTGCAACAACCCGCCCGAATGCCACATGGGGCCGGGCCAATGTCAGATCGATCCGTTCAGTGGCACCGCATCGTGCTGGTACCCCCACGCCTGGGTCGGCACGACCTGCGATGGCGGCAACCCGTGCATGACCGCCGAGTGCTACGGAGGCTCGTGCAACAACGTCTGGCCGAACATCGGGCAGTCGTGCAACGACGGGAATTCTTGCACGACTCAGGACCAATGCACCGCAATGGGTACGTGCAAGGGGACCTACGTCTGTGGGGGGCCCAAAGGCCCGATCGATGAGCCCTTCGACGGGCCGATTCCGCTGTAAGGGCGCGCTCGAGCCCACCGTACAGGGTCGGCGAGCCGCGCACGGGGCCGAACTCAGCCTCGCGCGCGCCACACCGCCACACAGGGGAGGAACGCGCCTCGCTACATCGCGAAGGTGAGCGAGCCGGTGAGGCCGGTGAGCGTCACCGTGACTGCAACACCGGGAATGACCTCCGGCATCGACGTTGCGATGACCGTGCTGTTGTCCGCGTACGTCACGGTGGTGTCGCCGCCACCGAACTCCACATCGCCCTCGGGGAGCACCCCGTTGAAGTCGGTCAAGGCCACGGGTCCAACCGGCATGTTGAGCGCCGTGCCCTCGACGTCGCCCAGGACCGAGATGGACTGGTTGCCCGCCATGGGCCCGCCGGCCTGAGGCACCGTGACCTCCATGCCGTCGCCGGTGTTCTGAATGCTGAGATTGGTCAGACCAACCTCGGCCAACCCACACGTCACGGGCGGAACGTCCATGAGCGCGATGGTCTCCACCGTGTAGTCGAAGCCACCCGCACCGTCGTCGACGGCACACACCGTGCCCCCGGTGGCCGTGATCGTGATCTCGAGGTTGCACGACACGAGTCCAGCGACGTCGAGGTTCGTGAGCAGATCGTTCTCGGTCGAGGTGAGCATCGAGAAAGACATGCCGGCACAGTCGCCGCCACCGTTGGTCGTGGTGCCGTCGTCGGTGTCGGGACCGGGCCCGGAGCCGCCCGTGGTGTCCAGGCCACTGGTCGACGGGTCGGCGGTGCTCTCGTTCATGCCCCCGCCGGTGGAGTCCACGCTGGAGTTGCTGGTGGACGGGTTGTCCGTCGCCGCCGCTTCGGTCGTGCTCCCGGTGGCAGCTCCACCGGTTGTCGCCCCCCCGTCGTCGCCGCAGGCGCCCAGGGCCAGCAGTGCGCAGGACAGGAGAACGGGTGCTGAAGTCGTAGTGCTTTCAAGCCGCATGGCCGAATCCTAGCCAATGCCGGCCGAGCGTGCGGTTTTTGATTCCGAGTCGAATGGAGCAAGCCCACGCGGGCCGCTACAGCCCAAAGGCACCGGGATTCGGGCGCCACGGTCCCTCCCGCGCCGCGGCGGGGCACCTGCGCGACCGGTATGGGAAGGCTCAGGGGCGGTGAGGCGCCACGCGATGGCTCCAGCGATGACCCATGGCGTTGGTCGGATCGCATTGCGGCTGACAGTCGGTTGCGGACCACCGGGCGTGGCCTCTGATGGGCCAGGTTGGAGGGACAGCGCCGGGTCGGCTCCGGCGTCGACTACAGCAACTCGACGACTGGCGCGTGCTCGGAGTCTCCGGCGAAGTGTCGACAGGGCGCGCCGACGGGGATGATGCTCTCGAACAAGGTGTGCTCGCCGCCGGGGTCGAGGCCCCGTGCCCGCAAGAAGCGGTCTCGCTGCTCGCGGCTCAGCACGATGTGTCGAGGGTCGAGCGCGCGGCGTTCGACGACGAGGTAGCAGGCATCAGGCGCGAGCGTGACCGAGCCCAGCCGACCGCCGCTTCCACGCTGCTCCAGCAGTGCCCAAGTGCTGGGCTTGGCATCGGCGTCCGCGTCGAGCCGGACGCCGATCTCGTAGGCGGCGCAGGGGCGTCCGGTCAGCGGCGCGCGCAGGTGTTGCTCGGGTCGCCATGCCCCCTCGTGCGAGGCTCCACGGCCACGAGGTCGCACGGGGGCGACCATGCGCCAGCGCGCGGGCGTCGTCCGTCGGGCAGGGCCCTTGGACAGCGAAGGCCCCGTGACGATGGGCACCAGGGCGAGCCCCAGCGCGAAGGTCGTGAACAGCACGCTCGCTGCGCCGTGCGACTGAAGGACCACCATGCCCAGCCAGACACTGGCCATGACGAACAGCAACAGGAACAGTGCGCCGAGGATCCCTCGATTGAGCCCCGTCGCCCGGGCTTGACGCTCGTAGCCGTCGATCTCGTCGATCTTCGACGCGGTGTCACGGTTGCGGAGGTCGAGCCAGCTGGTACCCCCACATCGGGGGCAGCCATGGTGTGGGGTGAGCCTCGTGTCGCGGCGCATGGGGTCGCCCGGCTGCGGCGGATCGTCGAGGTAGCGACAGTCCATGCACAGTACGTCGCAAGGAAACGACTCGATGTGTGGTGCGGATCGAGGTGGCAAGACCCTGGCAAAGACCCGGCTCCTCCCCAGTGCCGACGCGGCTCGGTTTGCCGCGTTCATGGCTCGACATGCTTCGTTGACGGACCCTGCTGCTCCTGCGCTCACGCTCGTTCGACTCTCTCGCCACCGATCACGGCGGCTGTTGTCGAGACAACCGCGGCGAGCCCCAATCGATTTCCGCAGCCACCGAGCGCGGCCTGAGCCACGTCGGTACGTCGTTCATTGGCCGAGAGTCCACCGCCGTCGCCGGGAGAAACTGCCCGACCACGGCAACGACAGCCGCACCTCGGCCCGTCCCTCCAGCGACGGCGGTGACCACCGCGAGAGCTCGTCGTACGTGCGCCCCGGTGGGCGTGGCGACCGGCACTCGGGCAAGGGAGGATGCTGGTACACGCCGCTGTGCAGTCAACCCGCGCGCAGCGGCTGCTTGTCGATTCGAGACGCGGCAGCCGTGACCCGGGCGAGCATCAGGAGGGAGAGGGGGCGGAACATCGGGAGTCCGTAGATCGAGACTGTCCGGGGACGTCAACGATTCAGCGTGGACTTCGTCGCTGCGATCGGGGGCACTGTGGCATGGCATTGGACCCCGGTGGTCCCGGGGCCGTGGGCTCGTCTGCGGCTCCGGTACGGCGGGCGTCGCTTGGTTGTCGCGCGGCGGGGGCGGGTCTGGCCTGCCATCAATGCTCGAGACGCTCGAAGGTCGCCAGCGACGACCTCAGCCCAGCCCCTGGGGCTCATCCCCCGCTGGCGATGTAGCGCTCGACGTTGTTGGCCAGCACATCCAAGGGCGCATTGCCGCCGAGGATCACGGCGTCGTTGAAGGCCTTGAGATCGAAGCGGCTGCCGAGTTCGTCCTGCGCTCGGGCACGCTGGCGCACGATCTCGCTGTGTCCGACCTTGTAGCCACAGGCCTGCCCTGGCCACGAGCAGTAGCGGTCGACCTCGCTCTCGACCTCCTGGCGCTTGGACCCGTTGCGCTCGACGAAGAACTCCACAGCCTGGCTACGGCTCCAGCGTTTGTGGTGGAGCCCGGTGTCGACGACCATGCGACACGCTCGGAAGGCGAGCGATTGTAGGTAGCCGAGGCGCCCGACCTCGAACTGATCGTAGGCGCCCAGCTCGTCGGCCAGCTGCTCGCCGTACAGCGCCCAGCCCTCGGAGAAGGCGTTGAAGGCGAGGACCGAGCGAACGAGCGGCAAGCGGTTCGAGTACTCGCCCTCCCACACATGGCCGGGGATGGTCTCGTGAAAGGCGAGGTCTGGAAGATCGTACTTGCGATGCAGGTCGGTGGTGCGCAGGTTGATCCACATGCGGCCGGGAATGGATCCGTCCTTGCTGCCGGCCCCGCCATAGGCCCCTGGGGCGCCCGGTTCCTCGGCGAGCGGCAACCGGCGAACCTCGAGGTTGGGATCGACCAGCGTATTGAACGCGCGAGGCATCTGCGCGGTGATCCACTCGATCCGTTCCGCGATGAAGGCCATGATCTCGGCCCGGCCGGGATCCCCCTCGGCGAACTTGTAGCGCGGGTCTTGGCTGAGCGCCTGCATGCGCGCGCCCACGGTCCCCTCCGTGTAGCCGATCTCGCGCAGGATCGGATCCATGCGCGCGTGTAGAGCCTCGAGCTCCTCGAGCCCGCGGCCGTGGACTTCGTCCGGCGACAGCGTGGTCGTGGTGCTCGCCCGAAGCGCCCACGCGTACCACTGCTCGCCGTGTGGCCGCGCCCACATGCCAGGATCGGCGGTGGCCTTGGAGCGCTGGCGTCGGAGCTCGTCGAGCTGACGCGACAGCGCCTCGGCGACGGGTCCTTGGACCACTGGCGCGACGCGCTCGACCCAGTCGGCCGAGAGGTTGGCCTCCGCGAGGTTGTCGCGCAGCTGGGGCAGCAGCAGCGCACCGCTTGCGGCGTCGTCCCGCGTGCGCTCCAGCTGTGCGATCGCCTTGTCGAGGAGGAAGTCGGGCGCCGTCACGCCGATGTCCGTGGCCGCGCGCATGCGCTCGATCTCGCCGTCGAGGGTCTTGTCCAGCGCCTCCACGCGCGCGAGGTAGGCCTCGGCATCGGGGGGCTCGCGCAACGGATGGACCGAGTCCATGAAGCGCGGCACGTCGAGGTAGGTGCCGACGTTTTGGATCACCACGTAGGGCGCGTTGCGCCAGCTGCCCACCGCGACGTCGCCATACGGCAGCGCAAAGCCATCCAGCGCCGTCGCGTACGCGCTGCCTACCACCTCGAAGCTGGTGCGAGTGTCGGCGTCCAAGCCCGAGACGTCCAGGCTGCGGATGCGCTCGAGGTCGGCACGCAACGTTGCCGCGTATGCCTGTTGTCCTGCGGGGCTCTGGTCCTCGAGGGCTGCTCGCAGCCCCGCGTGCTCGCCAGCATCAACCCCGAGGTTGGTCGCGCGCTCGGGTTCATGGGCGAGGAGGTTGTAGGCGATGTCCTCGAGCACGGCCGGCGTCGCTGGTGACGCGCTGGACGGGATGACGGTGGTGTCTGCCGGCGCTTGCTTGCAGCCGCTGGTGACCAACAGCGAGGCGCCCGCTGCCATGCCTCTGAGGATTTCGCGGCGGGTAAACTCGGACGAAGAGGCGGGCATGCGCAAGAGGTGTCGCCCGATGCTGGTCGCATGTCAAAGTCGAACAGAGACGGCCGCCAGTGTGCATGACGGTGGGTCCCTGGGGTGGCGTGGTGGAAGCAGCGGTCGATACTCGACGTTGGGCGCTCCGTGCCATGCCACCCGGATCGATCCTGTGACGGGCTGTGGGCTGCTGTCATCGCAGACCACAGCCCAGCCATCGTGCTGCCCCGCTGGGCTCTACGTGCCTGCCCGCGGGTTCGGTCGGTTCGGGCAGGGCCCGCTACGAATTCGATGGGCCGGGTGGAGTGGATCTTGCCGCCAGCGCTGCCTTGACCATCGCCGCGATGAGGAACACCCGGAACACGAGGCCTCCCACCGATGGCTGGCCGCCGGCTTCGACGGCGCCGTACAGGCCCAGCAGTGCATCGGCCCCGAACAGCACGATGGCGATCCATAGCGCTGCCACCGAGCCCTTGAGCGTCGCAAAGCCGAGGGCAGCGAAGACGACCCCCACGCCGACCGCGACCCAACCCAGCCCCAGCGCGAGGAGAAACTGGATCTCGCCGAACTCCGCGACCAGCCCGAGGACGATGTTGAGCCCGGCGATGAAGAACACGATGCCGGCCGCAGACTTCAGCGCCGTCTTGGGATCGGACGCCGACCCCGACAGCGGGACCCCATTGCGGGAGACGTTGAGGCCGCCCCCGCCGATGCCGGTCTGGAGCTTGACCTCGAGCCTCGAGCCATCTTCGAGCTGCCAGCTGCCACCACTGGCGACCTCCCGCTGTCCGTTCATGCGTCCGAGCTCGCGACCGTCGACGCTGACGACGAAGTCCTTCCAGATGCCGCGCCACTGCAGCTCGACCGTGGATCCTGGACCGAGGGGATAGCTCTTGTTCGGCATGTGTTCGCGAGGATACCGGGACGCACGCCTCGTTCGCGACTGGCCGACGAGCACGGTGATTGCAGAGGAGTCGAACGCGGGGTTGGCTTGTTGTCGACGCCCGCCGCCCCCCCGATCGGGCCCGGTGGATCCGCGCGGACGGCCGTCGGGCCGCTGCACGTCGAGTCCGTGTACCGATTCGGGTCGCCGACGTCGTCGAGGGGCGTGGGCACGCGTTTCACCGAGACCACCGTGGGCCGAGGTGCCGACCTGGCCCTCCCGCGCCAGCAACGACGAGGGCGCTGGGTTTTGGGAAGGCCGTCGCCCCGGGCCGGCCTACCCCGACGCCCGGGGAAAGCCCTGCGCGCGGGGGGCCACGTGCTGTCGCGTGATCCCGACTGATGGAGCCACTGCCCCCGAGGATCGGATCGTGCCGAGAACAACGTAAAGGGCCAGATCCTCGCCGATATCCCCCCCGTTTTCCGCGATGTTCCGCACATGCGACCTTTCCTTACTCCCCGGACAATCGGACACTGATGGGGGTCTGAGGTTGGGATGGGTGCAATGACGGGACGACTGAGGCGCGTGCGATGGGAGGTCTTGATCGGCCTTGCTCCAATCATGTGCGGTGGTGACGCAGAGCGCGAGAGCGTCTGGACGGGCGGCCAGGTGACGACGATACCCGGTGGGG
>JAHZJA010001224.1 GCA_022601155.1 Deltaproteobacteria bacterium
AGGGACCCTCACGCAGTGGTTGAAGACCACGGATCGGACCTGGCGGGAGGTGCTGGAGGTGTTCTTGCCCGCCGGTCGAGGTCTCCACGCGGCGCACATGCGTGACCTGATCCACCGAGACTTCAAGCCAGACAACGTCATGGTCTCCGTAGACGGTCAGGTCCAAGTGATGGACTTCGGCCTCGCACGG
Source organism: Deltaproteobacteria bacterium (assembly GCA_022601155.1). Lineage (GTDB taxonomy): Bacteria > Myxococcota_A > Polyangia > Nannocystales > Nannocystaceae > Paraliomyxa. Next base: position 191 of record JAHZJA010001224.1, read on the forward strand.
GCGAGCACCGGAAGCTCGACCGGCAGCTCGACCGACAACGCCGCCGCCGAGCTAGGGTTGGAGCGAGACTCCGCGCTCAGCCAACCGACGGATGGGCGGCTGGCGGGGACTCCGGCCTACATGGCCGTGGAACAGATCGAGGCCAAACCCCTGGGCCCCACCACCGATCAGTTCGCGTTTTGCGTGAGCCTGTGGCAAGGCGTGTGCGGACAGCGGCCCTTCGAGGGAGAGCTCGTCAGCGAGCTGTACCTCAACATGGTCGAGGGGAATGTGCGGCCGCCACCCGCCTCGGCGCGGATGCCTCGGTGGCTCAAGCACGTGCTGTTGCGCGGCCTCGACCCCCAGCCCGCGGCGCGATGGCCCTCGATGGAACAGTTGCTGTCGGTCCTCGAGCGAGGGCGACGACGATGGCGATGGCAGGTTGCGCTCGCGGGGGCCGCGGCGATCGCCGTCAGTGCCGGCAGCGTCTTCGCGTGGCGGCAGCAGCAGGCACGAGCCGCGCGCGAGCTGGTGGCGACCTGTGAGGCCGAGGGCGCCACCATCGATCAGATCTGGAATGAGGGCGAGCGGGATCGAGTGCGGTTGGGATTGCTGGGGACCAAGGCCAGCTTCGCGTCCGACAGTCTCGACACCCTGGTCCCCTGGCTGGATGAGTATCGAGACGCATGGCGAGCGGGTCGTACCGAAGTGTGCCGACACCGGACCATCGAGCGCGACTGGGACGAACAACGAGTCGACCGATCGATGTGGTGCTTCGAGGACCGCCGGCTCCAGTTCGAGGCCACCATCAACCAGATCGCCACCTCGAACGTCCAGGCCGCGCGGCGAGCGGTTCGTGTGGCGTCGTACCTCGAGCCGGTCGCGGCATGCCTGGATCCACAGCTGCTCCAGCGGCTCCCGGCACCACCGCTGGAGCTACGCGACGAGATCCGCTCGATTCGGGCCGATCTCACCGAGTCCGATCAGCTCCGCCACAACGGGAACTTCGCCGACTCCCTCGAGGTGGCTCGGAAGGCGCGCCAACGCGCCGACACGCTCGGCTGGCCACCTCTACGAGCCTCCGCGAGGCTCATCGAGGGGGTGTCGGCACGCAACACCGGGCGATTTTCCGACGCCGAGGATGCCCTGACCACGGCCTACTTCGACGCGGAAGCGGCTGGCTCCATCGAGGTCGCATTTCGAGCCGCACGTAGCCTCGTTCCAACGCTTTGTCAGCTGCAGCGGTATCACGAGGCCGAGACCTGGTCTCGTCATGCCGATGCGTTGTCCCCCGAGCTGTCGGACCCGAGCGGGCTGGACGCGGCCGAGAAGTACTACTTGCTGCAGCGTGTCTACGATGGACTCGGAGATTACGAGGCTGCCGCCCTTGCGGGGGAGCAGGCGCTACGCCTGCGGACCGAGGCGCTCGGTCCAGCGCATCCAATCACCGCGGCGGCCGTCCGCAACCTGGGCCTCGCCTATCTGAAGCAGGAGCGCTTCGGCGAGGCCCTCGAGATGTTCGACCGTTCCGCCGCCGTATGGGAGGACGCCGTGGGTCACGACCATCCATACGTCGGAGGGCTCGCCGAGCACCGCGGGCGTGCATTGCTCGCGATGGGGCGCGTCGACGAGGCCCTCGCCTCCATGCAGCAAGCCCTCGCGATCCACCAACAGGTCCTCCGTCCCGGCCATCCCAGTCTCGCGGAAAACCTCGGCGGACTCAGCGAGGTACTGCTCGCCCTCGGCCGGATCGACGAAGCCGCGAGTGCCAACCAGCGCGCGATGGCCATCGAGCATGATGAGTTCGGACCCGGACACCGCTCATTCGCGGCACGGCTCCGCAGTGCGTCCGCCATCGACCTCGCCCGAGGTCGGAGCGACATCGCCCTGGAGCGAGCGATGCAGGCCCGCCAGTTCCTCGAAGCATTGCTGGAGCCGCACCACCCGGAGCTCGCCAGCGCGATGGAGCGCATTGCCGATGTCATGGAGCAGATCGGCCGGTACGACGACGCCGTGCGACATCGTCGAGAGGCACTCACGCGTCGGGAGTCGGCGCGTGGTCTGAGCGCTCGGGAGCTGATCACCCCACTGGTGCGGCTCGGCCATACGCTACGAAACGGCGGGGAGCTCGACGACGCGCGTCAGTCCTACACCAGAGCGCTGAAGATCGCAGAACCACAGAGCCCGGCCTGCGTACCGAGCCTCACTGGCCTCGCAGAGATCTTGCTGATCGAGGGCGATGCAGTCGCGGCCCGACGGCACGCCGAGCAGGCCGTTCGCATCGTCGAGCAGCGTCAGCCCGGGCCACGGATGGCGGCCGATGCCCACTTCGCCCTCGCTCGGGCTCTGAGGATCTCGGGTGAGGCCGAAGCGCGCGTCTCCAGTCTGGCGCAGCGGGCCCGAGACGAGTTCGCGGCGGCTCACCGGGACGCGCGACGCGCTGAAATCGAAGGCTGGTTGGCGAGTCTCGATTCGCAGCCCGGTGCCGTCGTCGACGAGTCGGGATGACCCTCTCGGTTGCGACCGAGACGTCCCACTCAGGGTGACGACGACAGCAGGTGCAGCGTCCCCGGCACGTCGACCGTCCCGCGCTCGAGCAGGGCCAGCGCCGGCCGCCCCGAAGCACCGAGCGCGACGGGCGTGAGCGCGCCGAGTCGCTGCGCCGCAGGCAGACCGAGCACGAGCTGCCCGGAGGCCAGCGCGGCGCCAGTGCCGACGTGCACGGAGACCTCGGAGGTCGTCACGGCGGACACCACGATGTCGTCGTTGCCATCGACGTCGAGGTCCATCACGGTCAAGCCAAAGGGGCCACCAGGGCTCGCGATGACCTCCGGATCGCCGAAGCCGCTGGCGTCGGCGCTGAAGACCGCGATGGCCTCGTCGATCAGCGAGGCCGCGACCAGCTGCCGGGTGTCACCGCCTGCGAGATCGATCGACGCCGCCGAGCCCAGCCACACCCCCGCCGACACCATCGGCGTCGGCGTGAACCCACCACCGCCATCCCCTCGTACGAGTGCAGCCGACAGTGCTTCCCCCAACGTCGCCGCGATATCGGGCGCACCATCACCGTCGAAGTCGTCGATCACCAGCGTCTGCGGGGCAGCCTCGAAGCTCGCGACCTCCTCGATGGCGCTGAGATCGGGGCCCGAGACCCACACGATCGAGCCACCCCCACCACCCATCGCACGAACGGAGGCGACGATATCGAGGGCCGCGTCACCGTTCATGTCGGCGACCGCAATCTCCCCTGCAAAGCCATCGAGGGCCATCGGAGTCCCTACGGTGAAGCCTCCCGCACCATCGCCGACCGCGACGGCCACGGCATTGGCCGACTCCAGCATGAGCGCCAGATCGACATTGCCGTCGCCGTCGAGATCACCCGCCGCGGCCCCAGCCAAGGGGCCGTCGGTCCCGATGACGATCGGAGCCGCAACGCCACCCGCACCGTCCGCCAGCAGAATCTGCAGCTGGTCGGTCGATGCCTGGTGCACCACCACCAGGTCCTGCATCCCGTCGCCGTCGACGTCGACGGGGATGATCGCGCGAGGCTCGAAGCCGAGGCCGACGCTACCGATCTCAGAGACCGTGGGTGGCAGAGGCACGGGATTCCCGGTCGAGTCCGCGGAGCCTCGTCCCCCCGAGGTATCCGCGAGCTCCGTCCCTCCCGCGCCGTCGTCTCCGCCGCACGCGATCCCCAACGTGCTCAGCAAGGTCGAGGTCAAGGTCAAGTTTAGTCGCATCCGCGAAGTATAGGTGCACGCATGCTTCAGACCACTGCCGAGCTGACGGGTCGTGGACGGTGCTCATGGCACTCACGAAGAATCGGGGAACCACGGATGGACCGTGGACTCCAATGCCTCGGCAACGACCAGTTCGCGCGGCCGGCGTCGCCTCGCGAGGCACCGAGGGCAGTAGCGAACGTGGGTCGCGAAAACCCCCGCTTCGTGCGCACGGGCGGACGGTCAGACCGGTCATGGTGGTGAGGCGCCACCGTTGCGCCCCACCACTACGATGCGGTCCGGGCCAGTGGTGGCCCGCCGTCGTCAGGCCATCGCGCCCACCAATACGGTCACCGGGAACAGGGCTCCCGCGTCGAGTCTGCCCTTGAAGTTCAGCTCGATCGCGCTGGGGAACCCGTTCTTGGATACGTACTCCACCAGGGTCTTGCGTTGCTCGTCCGACAGCTCCAGCGAAAGATCTGCGTCGAACTTCTCGGCCCGTTGCACCGCGGTGGAATCATTGAATAGCGCTTTTTCATCACTCATCGTCGTTTTCCTCGTTGGGGTCTCGACGAGACCTATCGTCTCTTCGATTCACCATCGTGTTCACCTGCACGCGGGTGTGTCAAGCATGATGCCCACGCAATTGCGCCGGCTCTTCGGCCGATCATGTTCCGGATGTGCGACCAACTGTGGAGACCGCCGACACTCAGGGTTGTCTAGTCACAGTGGCCATGCGTGCTATCCTCGTACGCATAGGTCGTCTCCAATGTCTCGTCCCCAAGTCCGAATCCGTCAGGAGGAGTTCGGGTTCACGTTGGCTTTCGCTAGCGGAACCATAGGCTTCTATCGTCCCGAGGCTGGCGCGCTGCTACTGCAGGGCACCAGCGAGAACGCGCTCGAGCCCTATCGACTGGAGACGCTCCCGGTCGGCGACAACTTCCACTTGGCCGGACCCCTGGTGGCGTGGATCGAGCTCACCCGCGCGTGCAATCTCCCGTGTAAGCACTGCTACATCAGCGCAGGGCGCCCCCGCGAGAACGAGATGAGCACCGAGGAAGCGTGCGAACTACTCGATCAGCTCCATGCGCAGGGGGTGTTCGTCGTGGTCTTCTTGGGGGGCGAACCGCTGCTGCATCCGGGCTTCGTCGACATCGTGCGCCATGCTCATGGGCTGGGCATGGTGGTCTCCATCGGATCTAACGGTGTCAATGTCACCCAGGAGCTCATCGACCAGCTCCCCAAGGATGACGTGTTCTTCTCGGTGAGTCTCGACGGCATTGGCTTTCAAAAGGAGATGCGGGTCCACTCCACCTATGAGCAAATCCGCGACAAGCTACTGCTACTGCGTTCTAACAACGTACCAACCGGTGTGATGTGCGTCATCACGGAGCGCAACATCGAGGAGGTCGAACAGATCCTCGACTTTGCCATCGAGCATGACCTCTACTTTGGTTCGACGCCGTTCTCACCGATCGGCCGCGGCCGCTTCTTCCCCGAGCTGACCCCCACCCCTCGGATTGCCGGAAGATCGGCCCGACTGTACGAGCGCGACGAGGCCCACGAGGCCCACATGATGGCGAAGACGGGCCTGTGCTTCACCAAGTTCTTCTACCAGTGCTACATCCTCTCGCGCGCGATACGGCGCGAGTTCTGCGGCATCTCGCTGGTCTACATCCAGAGCGATGGCCAAGTATTTCCGTGTACCACCTGCTCGTCGGTCGGCCGCCACCGGGCCGGAAGCTTGCGAGAGCAGTCGTTCGCCGAGATCTGGGAGCACGGATTCCGGGAGCTACGCAACACGACTTGGGACGACTTCAAGGGCTGCAAGACCTGCGACCTGGCGACGGACGAGTACTTCTGCACCAGTCGCTGCCCGGTGATGTCCGAGGTGCTCACGGGCGATCCCCTCCAGTGCGGATCGACGCCGTACCTCCAACAAAGCCTCCGGCTACGCAACAAGCCAACCGAGACGGGCTGCTAAAGGGGGCGAACCGCGTACCACGTGTGGGCGACAGCGGCACGGCGATCAAGGCGCGAGGCCAAGCCGTGCCGGGCACACCACCAGTGCGGAGCCACGCCGGGCGCCGCTGCGGGGGCGCTGTCGTAGCCACAGAGCTGGTAGGCGGTTCGTCTCGCTAGAACCGAAACCTGAGCCCGCCGGTCCACCCATGCCGCGTGCGCATTGGCGACCGGCGACAGTCCTCGCTCCTGAATCACGTTTTGGTAGTTGCGACGCAGCCGAGAGCCACGCACCAGCATGGGA
>JAHZJA010001225.1 GCA_022601155.1 Deltaproteobacteria bacterium
CGCCGCCGTGATGTGGCTGGCGACCCGCGATCGAGACCCACCACGCACCCCAACCCCCGTGGTGGCGACGCCGCCCCCGCGGCCTCGGGTGGCGGTGCGGCGGCCACCCCCGCCGCGGCCTGGCGCCATCGATGCGCCGCGGGCCTCGGTCAGCGAAGACGCCGAGGCTGCGGCCGGATCGCTGGTCGGGCGGGTCACCAGCTGGCTCGATGCGTCGCCCGTGGTGGGGGCAGAGCTGACATGGTTGGGCCCTGGTCCCATGCCCGGTGGCGGCTCGCTCCACACTGCGCTGACCGACGACCAGGGGCGCTTCGCCTTCGCGGCGCCCAGCCCCGGCGAGTACACGCTCGGATCGGTGCTGGCCGATGGCTACCAGCCGTACGCGCCCGAGCTCGGACAGGCACCGCTGCACTACGCCGCTCGACCGGGGCGAAGGGTCGACGGCGTGAGCATCTCGCTGATGCCGATCACCGAGGTGGTGGGCCAGGTCGTCGATCGTGGCGAGCCGGTGGTGGGGGCTCGAGTGCGCTGGCTGGCCGTGGGCACGGGAGAGTCGGCGCTGGCTGCCGACGACCAAGACTGGCAGACCGACGCGGCGGGCGAGTTTCGATTCGATGCCCGGCTGGGGGCGTGGCTCGAGGCCAGTGATGCCGAGCATGGGGTGGGCCGGGCCGTCGTCGATGAGCGCACCATCGCGATGGGGCGGTTGATCATCGCGGTGGCGGCTGACACCCCGGCCGCCACCGGGGAGATTGCCGGCGCGGTGTTCGACCCCGACGGTGAGCCCGTGGAGGGCGCCCGTGTGCTGGCCGATGCCGAGTCGATGGTGCCCGGCGCGGAGGCGGTGACTGATGCCGACGGTGCCTTCGTGTTGTTCGACCTGGTCCCCGGCCCGCATCGCATCGAGGCTCGGGCTCCGCCACTGGCCCCCGTGTGGGCGGAGGGGGTGCCGACGGGTAGCGATGCGGTGAAGCTGCACCTGGCCGCGGGTGGCGGGGTGCGAGGAACCCTCGTCTCGAGCGATGGCCTGGCCGTTCCCGGAGCCACCGTCGTCGCGCTGCGGCATCTGGGCCCGATGCGGCGCACGCAGCAAGCCCTGGTGACGGTGTTCGATGCTGCGGGCGAGTTCAGCTTGGGCGGGCTCCAGCCGGGCGTCTACGACATCGTGGGCGGGGCCGCCGACCATGCGCTCGCGCGGGTCGGTGGCGTCGAGGTGGGGGCGGGGATCGTCGAGGTCTCGCTGGTGTTGCCCGATGGGGGGAGCATCGCGGGGCGGGTGGTCGATGCAGGCTCGGGCAAGGCGGTGGCCCAAGCCCGGGTTGAGGTGGAGCGTGGCATCGCGGCCGGGTCTTCGATTACCCCCGCGCGATCCAGTGCGCTCACCGACGTCGACGGCGCCTTCGTGGTGCGTGGGGTCGAGCCCGGTCGACACTCGGTCTACGCCTACGCGCTGGGCTTTGCCCCGCGGGCCCTGTCGGGCATCGAAGTGACGGCGGGCGTCGAGGCGGGCCCCGTGGAGATTGCCCTGTCGCCGGCCGAGGACGCCACGGGAGAGGTGTTCGACTTCGTCGGGATCGGGGTGATGATTCGCGTGGAGGACGAGGTGCTGAGCATCTCGGGCCTGGTCCCGGACGGCGGGGCAGAGGCGGCGGGCATCCTCCCGGGTGACGCGGTCATCGCCATCGATGGCATCGGCGTCACGGGCTTTGTCAGCCTGGGTGAAGCGGTGCAGAGCTTGCGCGGCCGCGAGGGCACGGAGGTCGTGCTCACCGTGCAGCGGGGCGAAGCCGAGCCATTCGACGTGACGGTGGTGCGCAGCCGAATTCGGGGTTAGCCCCGTGGGGGCCGCGCGCGGGCGGCCCGCGTCCGTTCGCGCGCGACGGGGTGGTCGGTCGTGGTGCCCATGGTCTACCGACCCGAGGTCACCCCATGGCGCTGCAGGATCGCCTCGAGCTCGGGACCCAGGGGTGGGCTCGCCTCGCCCTGTACGACCAGCAGCATCACGTCACGCTGTCGAAACGTGCGGGGCATGACCACCGGCTGGGTGTGGATCTGCGCCGTCGAGTCGGGGTCGTGAAAGTCCAGGTGGAGCCAGATGCCATCGGGCTTGGGATTGGGCGTGCCGCCCCGCCATCCCGCCCCGCCAGCGGGAGGATCGCAGTGGTACTGGTACCCAATGACGAGGGCGTCGGGGTTGCAGTGCTTGGCGGCTCGAAACTCCCGCAGCTGGGGATGGCTGCCGCGCAGGGCCTGGATGTCGGCGGCGATCGAGCACAGGACCTGGCCGTCACTGAGGGTCGCGAGCGTCTCGTTGGACATGGGCTCGGTCGATGGACCGCGACCACGCTGACACCCGATGAGCAGGATGGACAGCAGCAGCATCGTGGGAGCGGTCGAGCGCATCGCGGTGCGATGGTACCGGACGTGGGCGAGCGGTCGCCGGCCTGGCCCTCGAGCGCGGGGTCATTGACCGCCGTGCGTCCAACCAACGAACAACGGCGTGGTCCCACCGGGGATCCACGCCGTCGTGCGGTGCTCCGCGAGGCCGACTAGGCGTCGGGCGGAACGATGAACAGGCTCTTGGCCGATGCCTCGAAGGTCGGCCGCAGGAGCTTGAAGTCGCCCGGGGTCGACTCGATCACCACGATGAAGTCCCGCTCGCCACGGCGAGCCACGGCGAGGTACAGCACCGTTGCCTCCGAGCCGCCGCCGCCGCCGTACTCCACCGACAGGTGATAGTCGGTCGCGGTGTCCAGGTAGACCGACGAGCGCTTGCCGCCCGTGTAGCCCTGGGACTCGAGCGAGGTGATGAACTCGTCCATCAGCTTCGCGGGCTTGCGCTTCTTGTCGACCTCGTACGCCGTCACCAGCATGCGCTTGATGAGCGCGTCGCAGGCGGACATGAAGCCGCCGGACATGATCGCCTGCTGCACCATCGGATTGCCGTCGGGAACGAACTCGACGCCGTGGGGCGGACGCAGGATGACCTGGTCGTTGAACAACAACGTGGGGGTGTCGGCGATCTTGGCGTCGCAGGTCGTGGGGGCGGCAGGCCCATCACCACCACCCGCGCCGGGATCGGCGACGGCACCGCCGTCATCGGAGGACCCGCCGGAGCCGGTCTCTGCCGGGGTGCCGGTCGTGGCGCCGCCGTCGGCGCTCGTGCCACCGGTGTCGGAGGGAGGGGTAGTGCCAGGCGGCTTCTTGCCACCGCACCCAGCCATGCCGAGGCACAGACCGAAGAGGATCGTAGGGGCGACAACGTTTCGAGCGAGCTTCACTGAGTTCGTGCTCCTTGGAACCGGGCGGACGGTAGCAGGACGCGAGGCACGGCAAAAGGGCCGGCCGTGGAACAAACCACCGATCCGAGGACGGATTACGTTCGAGGTCTCATTGCGCCGAACGCCTGCCGTGGTGGAAGTCTTTCATCGGGGA
>JAHZJA010001226.1 GCA_022601155.1 Deltaproteobacteria bacterium
GTCTATGGCCGCGCCCAAGTGGCGGTCGAACAGGTCGAGCGTCCGCTGCCTCGATTCGCGGCGCCGGGTCGGGTTCTGGCCGGAGCCGGGGTCCTCACCGCCGCCGCCATTGCGCTGCCGCTGCTGTTCGATGAGCTGTCGTCGCTGACCGTGGCCGACGCCGAGGCGGCCGAGATCACCGACGAGCAACCGCCCGAGGAGGCGATACCCCTCGACGATCAGACCAAGGAGCGCATCGACCAAGCGATTGCGAAGCTCCAGGAGTACGAGCGCAACCCGGCGCTCCGCCGCGATGCCCGTGAGGCGCTGGCCAGCGCCCGCGAGCACCTCCAGCGTGCACTCGACGATCCCAAGCAGGCGGCGGCCGAGCTGTCTCGCGCCGAGCAAGCCCTACGTCAGCTCGCCAAGGAAGCGCGCCGCAAGGGCTTGTTCGACCCCCAGTCGTTGTCGGAGATGAACGACGAGCAGCTGAGCGAGGCCATGAGCAAGGCCATGGACGAGGGTCAAAACGACACCGCCGCTGCGCTGGGCAAGGAGCTGTCCCAGCGCATGGAGGAGGCCGACGACCGCCGGCTCGAGAAGATGTCCGACGCCTTTCGCAAGCACTTTCCGCCCACCACCACCCCACCCCGTGACAAGCCCAAGCCCGACGAGGGCAAGTCGGGCGACAGCAAGTCGGGTGACAGCAAGTCGGGCGACAGCAAGTCGGGCGAAGGCAAGCGCGGCGAGGGCAAGCGCGAGACCGCCGAGGAGCGCCGCGAGCGGTGGCGCAAGCAGCTGGAGCAGATGGCCGAAGACATGAAGCGCGGCGAGTCCGGGCTGTCGTCGTCCGAGATGCGTCGGCTGGCCGACGAGCTGCGCTCCGAAGCCGAGCGTGGCAACGGGGGCATGGGTCGCGATCTCGACGACACGCTGTCCGACATTCGCGGTGCGCGACGCCGACACCTCGACGAGCTGGGGCGCCAACGCGAAGGCAAGGCCGGCGAGGGCAAGCCCGGCGAAGGCAAGGGCCCTGGCGAAGGCAAGGGACCTGGCGAGGGCAAGGGTCCTGGCGAGGGCAAGGGCCCCGGCGCCGGCAAGGGTCCCGGCGAGGGCAAGGGCGCAGGCGAAGGCAAGGGTCCCGGCGAGGGCAAGGGCTCAGGCGAAGGCAAGGCCGGTGAAGGCAAGGCGGGCAGCGGCGCGGGTGAAGGCCCGCCCAGCGGCAAGCCCGGGCCCGGTGGCGGCCGCGGTCGCCAGCGCTATGAGCAAGGGTTCCTCCCGCCAGGCGTGGGCTCCAGCGAGCGCGTCGATGTGCCCTCGGGCGGACCTCCCGAAGGTGCGGTGCGCATCATCCAACGCGCGGCCCAGGGCCCCGGTCGTCAGACCGAGGAGTACGGCGACATCCACCACGAGTACAGCGCCGTCGCCGAGGCCGCCATCACGCAGGAAGACATGCCGCTCACCCGTCGTGAGTACGTCCAGCGATACTTCCGCGCGATCCGACCGAACTAGCCTCCCCCCTTCTCTATCCCGGACCTACCGCTCATGCAGACCGTGATCCCCTCCTCGAGCCCTGCCCAGGCCGCCCCCGCCGATGCTGCTGCCGGCACGGGTGCTCCCCAGATCACCGAGCAGCGGCTGATCCAGGCCCAAGAGGCGCTCGGTGCTCTCAAGGCCGAGATCGAGCGACGCCTGTTCGGACAGAGCGCGTTGGTGGTGCAGGGAATCATCGGCCTGCTCGCGCGCGGCAACGTGCTCATCGAAGGCCAGCCCGGCCTCGGCAAGACGTTGCTCGTGCGGGTGATGTCCGAGGCGCTGCACCTGGATTTCTCGCGGATCCAGTTCACCCCCGACCTCATGCCCGCCGACATCACGGGCTCGCAGAGCCTCGTGCACGACGAGCAGGGCCGGGCGAGTCTCGAGTTCCGGGCGGGACCGGTGTTCTCCAACATCGTGCTGGCCGACGAGATCAACCGCGCCACCCCCAAGACCCAGTCGGCGCTGCTCGAGGCGATGCAGGAGCAGTCGGTCACCGTCGCGGGCGGCCGTCGCCCGCTGCCCGCACCGTTCATGGTGATCGCCACCCAAAACCCCATCGAGATGGAAGGCACCTATCCGCTGCCCGAGGCCCAGCTCGACCGGTTTCTGCTCAAGCTCGAGATCGCGTTCCCATCGTTCGAGACCCTGCGTGACATCGGGCTGCACACCACCGGTCAGCAGGAGCTCGCCACCACGCGCGTGATGGACAAGCAGACGCTGCTGTCGCTCCAGGCGTTGGTCCGCGAGATCGCCGTTGCGCCGCATGTGGCCGAGCACGCCGCTCGCCTCACCCTGGCCACCCATCCCGACGCCCCCGACGCCCCGGAGTCGATCCGCAAGTACGTCCGCTACGGCGCGAGCCCCCGGGCCATGCAGGCGTTGATCTTGGCCGGCCGCGCCCACGCCCTGCTGTGCGGGCGGGCCTGGATGAGCGAGGAAGACATCCATCAGGTCGCCCACCCGGTGCTGCGCCATCGCATGATCCCCAGCTTCGACGCGAAGCTCGAGAACGTCACCAACAACGATCTCGTCGACCAGCTCCTCGCCTCCGCGGCGCAACACGTGCGCGCCACCGGCTGAGATCATGCTCGTCGACCGCGGCAGCCTCACGCGCTTGTCCAGCCTGCGCCTGGCCTCCCCAGGAGCCGCCACCGCCCTCCAGCAGGGTGACCGGCGCTCTCCGTTCCGGGGCCGCGGGGTGGAGTTCGCCGACTACCGGCCCTACGACCCCGGTGACGACGTGCGCCTGGTCGACTGGAACGTGTACCTGCGGCTGGGCATCGCGGTCGTTCGGCAGTTCAACGAGGAGCGCAGCCTCGCCATGAAGATCTGCGTCGACACCAGCGAGTCCATGGGCTTTGGTGATCCACGCAAGGCCGATCACGCCGCCCAGCTCGCGGCCGCGCTCGCCTTGGTCTCGCTGGCCCACCGCGACCCCATCGGCTTGTGCTTCTTCGGCGGCGAGCAGCCGCTGGCCCCGACCCGCGCGTCCAATCTCGATGGCCTCGCGGAGATCCTGCACGTGCTCGGCCGCGTAGAGCCCGGCGGGCGCGGTGACCCCCACGCGCAGATCATCCGCCAGCTAGGACAGGGTCGCTCCGACCGGATCGTGCTCATCACCGATCTGCTGCTCGAAGACGACGCCCGCGACGCGATGCTCCGGCTCATCGCCGCCTCCAGCCGCTACCCCGTCGTCTTGCACGTGCTCGGAGAAGACGAGCTGTCCCCCGACTTCTCCGATGCCTCCAAGATCGTCGACGCCGAGACCGGCGAGGCCTTCGTCATCCGCGACGATGGTTCCGCCCAGCGCGACTATCAAGCGGCGATCGGCGAGTGGCTGTCGGCCATCGAGACCCGCTGCCGGGGCCTCGGGATCCGCTACGTCCCCGCGTTCACCCGCGTGGAGGTGCCAGACCTCTTCAACAACGAGCTTCGCCGCGCCCGAGTGGTGGAGCACGCGTTTGGAGGCGCATGAGCCTGGCGCAACCGCTCGCGCTCGTGCTGCTGGCCCTGGTCTTGCCGGTCGTCGTGGCCTACTTCCACCGCCGTCGCAAGACGCCGATGCGGGTCCCCAGCGCGATCCTGTTCCGCGTGATCGCAGGCCAGGCCACCCCGGCCAGCCGTGCGATGGCGCGGCCGCGCCACCTGCTGTCGCTGCTGCTGCTGCTGCTCGTGCTGCTGGCCTTGGTTGCAGCCCTGACCAATCTCCAGCGCGACGACGAAAAGGCCCGCAACTACATCATCGTGCTCGACACCTCGGCCAGCATGGGCGCGACCGCGCTGGGCGACGACACCACCCGGCTGCAGCGCGCCAACGAGCGGCTGCGGGAGTCGTTGTCCGAGCTTGGCCAGCAAGACCGCGTTGCCCTCATCACCGCCGCCGATCATGCCGTGGTGCGGGTGGGGCTGACCGAGGACCACAGCCGGGTGCTCGAGGTCGCGGCCGCACAGACGCCCTCGGGCACCAGCGACGGCGCTCCTTCGGCGCTGCGCATCGCCGACGCCATGTGTCACGCCAACGAGCTGGCCGCGGTGATCATGCTCTCCGACGGGGTGGGCGTCTCGGCTCCCAGCACCCGCTGCGCCATCGAGCACGTCCCCGTGGGACGGCTGGGGCCGAATGTGGGCATCAGCGCCCTGTCGGTCCGCGAGGCGGACGCCCTGGGCCTGGCCGAGGTCTACCTGGCCGTCACGTCCGATCTCGAGGAGCCGGCCGAGACGGAGGTCGAGTTGTTGCTCGACGACCAGCTGGTGGAGGTGGTCCCGCTGGACCTACCCGCCGAGGGCGAGGTCAAGCGCCTGCTTCGAATCCCGCTCCCGCCCGGTCGCCGACTCACCGCCAAGCTCCGCGAGGGCCTCGACGACGTGCTGTCCGCCGATGACATCGCGTGGGCACCTCGTCGCGTTGGAGGCCGGATCAGCACCTTGCTGGTCACCGACACCCGGCTCAGCTTCACCTCCGAGGCGCTGCGCCTCCACCCACGGGTCGATCTGAGCGTCATTGGCCCCAACGATCAGACCCCCGCGCAACACTTCGACCTGGTCGTGCTCGAGACCGCCCGCCCCGCGAGCGCCCTGCCCGACACCTCCCACGTGGTGGCCATGGGCGTGCCCGCGGCCGACCTGGGCTTCGTGCCCGATCAGATCGGAGTGACGGGCATCGAGATCGTGCGCTGGAGCTTCGACGACCCCGTGTTTCGCTTCGTCCGCTTCGACGAGGTCCAGATCCCCGTCGCCACCACGCTCGTCGTCGGCGAGGGCCAGACCGCCCTCATCGACAGCGACAAGGGCCCGGTCGCGGTGTCCGGAACCGACGGCCATCGCCAGGTGATCGCGTTCGGGTTTCTGCCCCACGCCTCCGACTTCGTGCTGCGGGTGGGCTTCGTCAATCTCGTGGCCAATCTCGTGGAGTGGGCCGCGCCACAGCCCGTGGTCGCAGATGGCACGGAGGCCGAGGCCTTCGCCCTGCCCGCCATCGAGTCCCACGTCGATCCCCCGGTTCAGGTCTCCGGCACGACCCGCGGCGAGTTCAGCGGCCCGGTCCGCTCCCGCTCCGCCATGTGGCAGGTCCTGGGGTGGCTCGCGGCCGCGCTGCTCGCCTTCGAGTGGCTCCTGCCGGCCTTCGCCGCCGGGGTGGGCGCAGTCTGGATCCGCCTGCGCCGTCGCGGCACCCGCAGCCCCCGGAGGACCTCCGCATGACCGACCTGGTCCAACAATGGTTCTACTCGCCACAGTGGCTGTGGTTGATCCCGGGCATGCTTCCGCTGCTGGGATGGGATGTGGCCCGTCGGTGGGGGACCGCGGGCGTCGGCCGCCGCATCGTCGGCGCACTGGTCCGCCTGCTGATGCTCTCGTCTGTCGCCGGAGCGCTCGCCGATCCCCGCTGGCATCGCACCGAGTCGGTCGCCCACGTCATCATGGTCGTCGACCGCTCCGCCTCCATCCCCGACGACGCCCTCACGGCGGCGATGAGCCGCATCGACGACATGCGCAGCGAGCTGTCGGACGAAGTCCAGGTGGGCCTGGTGGTGTTCGACGACGATCCCGAGGTCGTCGTGTTTCCCGGCAATGCGTGGGACGTGCCCTCACCCCTGCGCGACGAGGCGGTCGAGGTCAGCGACATCGACGAGGCGCTGCAGCTGGCGCTGGGACTGATCCCCGCCGACGAGGGCGGTGAGATCGTGCTGCTGTCGGACGGCCGCGCCACGGCGGGCGCCGAGGGGACGGGCAAGGCCGCCGCGATTGCGCGGGGCGTCGCCGTCCACACCATCCCGCTCGCGCCCCACCGGGCCGACCCGGCCGTCACCGCCGTCGCCCTCGACCAGCGAGACGCCAGGCCCGGAGCCACCGTCCAGGGTCACGTGGAGATCGATGGAGCCCACGACGCCACGGCGGGCACGGTGGAGATCAAGCTCGGCGACGAGGTCATCGCGACGCAGCGGGTGGAGATCGGAGCCGAGCAGACGATCGACGTGCCGTTCTCCCATCAGCTGAGCGCAC
>JAHZJA010000105.1 GCA_022601155.1 Deltaproteobacteria bacterium
AACCACAGCAGCGAGCCGCGGGGCGGCCGGGGGCCCTCGGTCACCCGGACGGGCCGATGCTCTTCGCTCGCGCTCAGGGGCTCGAGGTGGGGCTCGCCCAGCACCGCGCAGCCCGGTGGCGGACAGTCGGGCGCGATGGCCTTGGTCCCCGCATCGAGCGTGATGCGGTCGTCACCGGGCTGGGACAGCACGCGGGTGGCCACGAATGCGGCCTGCCGCAGGCCGAGGTCGGCGGCGGCATCGGACGAGCGTCGGTCGCTGAGCACCACGGTGCCGGGGCTGACCTGATGCGTCCATGGCCCCTGTGCGAGAGGGGCATGGGCGAGCCCGTGAGCGTAGCTGTGGGTGCCCGAGGTGACGATCTGCTCCACGGTGAACGGCATGGCTAGGGCCAGGTCCACCAGCGCGTCGTAGCCCTGTGCACTGCGCTCGCGCTCGGACCACGACAGATGCCCGTCGTAGCCGTGCAGCCCCATCGGACGGACCCACTCGCTGGCGGGAATGCTCGCGTTGCGCCACACCGCGGGGGAACTCCCCGTGCGGTGCATGCCAAGGTCGACGTCGAGCCACATCTCGAACGCCAGCATGGGATCGGTGGGCTGCCCGATGCCCTCGACCACCGCGGCCGCGTGATCGGGGTGGTCGACCAGCAGCCCCAGGTGGGCATGGGGATGGGCGCGGCGCAGCTGCATCATCGCGCGCAGCTGCGGGGGCGCGGCGGGATAGGCGAGCAGCACGTCGACGGGGGAGGGCAGGGCCCGGCTCGCGGCGGCCTGCAGCACCATCTGCACCTCGGCCGGGGTCGCGGCCTTGAACCGGTGCACGCCCGCATCGAGCATGAGACCCACCAGGGTGGGTTGCTTGAGCGTCTTGACGTGGGGACGCCAGCGCGCGCAGTCGCCCACCCGACGCAGCACCGCGGCCACGTTGTGCTCCACCGCGTCGAGGTCGATGACCAGCGCAGGGGTCGACAGCTCGGACAGCGACGGAGCAACGGCTCGCGACAGCGCCTGGGCGCGGCTTCGTGGGGCGGGTCGACCGTCGCTCATCCGATGATCATGTCCTCTCGACGGCGACTGGTCCCCCGAGCAAAGCGCGAAGGATCCCAGCGGTCGAGCATGGGGTGGTGTTTGCCCGTGGACAGCAGGTCCGCGACGATCTTGCCCACGGCGGGCGCCATCATGAAACCGTGCCCGGTGAAGCCGCAGACCTGATAGAGGCGCGGAACCCCCGGGCTGGGGCCGACGATGGCGTCGCCGTCGGGCGAGACGTCGTAGGGCCCGGCCCACTGCCGCAGCACACGCAGCTGCGAAGTGATGAGCATGACTTGGGTGAGCGCGTGCCCCAGGTGCGCCAAGAAGCGTCGCGACGATCCCAGATCGACCTCGGTGGCGGCGGGCCCGGTGTCGGGCATGGTGATGCCAGCCACGATCTCGCCGCGGGTGCTCTGGGAGAAATACAGGCCCGTGGCCAGATCGACGACCAACGGATCGAGGAACGGCTTGAGCGGCTCGCTCGACATGATCTCGTGGCGGTGAGGATGGTTGGGAAGCTCGATCCCCAGGGCCCGGTTGAGCTCGATGCTCCACGCTCCCGTGGCGTTGAGCACCCGGTCGGCATCGAGCTGCTCGCCCGTCCCCAGGTGGAGCCGGAGTCCATCGCCGAGGACCTCGATGCGCTGCACGGGAGTATGCGTTCGCACCACCACCCCACGCGCCACCGCTTGGCCCGCGTAGCCCCACACGAACGGCCACGGGAACACGACCCCGTCGTGGGGATTGAAGGCGGCCAGGCGCACTTGGTCGGTGTCGAGCTGCGGGACGATCTCGCGGGCCTCGGCCCCCGTCATCAGTCGGGTGGGGGCCCCCACGTCACGGTGGAGCGAGGCGTTGCGCATGAGCCTGCGCTCGCCCGCCTCGGAGCGGGCCACGAACAGGTAGCCGCCCTGGCGAAACCACAGGTTGATGCCCAGCTCCTGGGCGAGGCCGCGGCACATCTCGATGCTCTGCATCATCAAGGTGACGTTGCCTTCGTCACCCCACTGCATGCGCAGCCCACCGCCGTTGCGACCCGACGCACCCGAGACGAGATAGCTGCGCTCGATGACCGCGATGCGGAGCGTGGAGTTCTTGGACAGATGGTAGGCGGTGGCCAGGCCCATGATGCCGCCGCCGATGATCGCCACATCGACGCGGTCGGGCAGGGGAGCGTCGCGGCGCCCCATCGCCTGGGCCTTGGTGTTGCCGATCACGAGCCGTCCCCCGCATCGGGAGCGAGGCCTGCGGCCAGAGCCCCCAGCGTGACCGGCTCGGTCGGCGGGCGGGCGGTGAAGGGCTGGACCGTCTCCGGGTCGGCCAGCCCCTTGTCGATGAGCAGCTTGACCAGCGCGCTGATGCACTCCTTGCCCTGGCATGGCCCCGTGCCCAGGCCGGTGTAGCGCTTGAGCTCCTCCACCTCGTGCAGACCCAGCGCGATCGCATGGTCGACCTCGGAGAGGGTCACGTCTTCACAACGACACACGAAGCTTCGGCGGGGCATGGTCTTGGTCAGCGCAGGGAGTGGAGCACGGCCGCAGCCACGCGTTCGCCGTCGTCAGCGGCCGATTGCGGACCCATGTAGCCCGTGACATCGCCCGCGGCCCACACGGTGAAGGCCGTGGTGGCGCAGCGGCCTCGTTGGTCGCGCTGCACCGAAAATCCGCCGCCATGCCAGCGCACCGCGGCCCCCGCCTGCCGGGCGAGCTCGTAGGCGGGCGCGGGCAGGGGAGCCAGGGCGACCAGCTGGCACTCGCGCTTGCCCTTGCCGTCGCGCAGCGAGACGGCATCGACGGGGTTGCCTTCGATGCGGTCGACGTCCGCGGGGGGGAGCGCCTCGACTCCCAGTGCGTCGGCCAGGGCGGTGGCGTACGCACCCTCGCCGATGACCACGGCGGGCACGGCGAGGGTGGCGTCGCTGCGGCGCAGCTGCTGCAGGAGTCCGCGGGCAGCCACGACCCCGGGTCGGTCGTTGTTGGGGACGGCCAAGATGGGGTCGCGGGCACCGGTCGCCACCACCACATGGCGCGGCTTGATGGAGTACAGCACGGCCGGCTGCCCCGGGGTGTCTCGCATCGCGGCCCACAGCCCCTCGGCGACATAGACTCCGAAGACCCCGGTGTGGTCGAGCAGGGCGTCGGACACGGCCGCGTTGGCCTCGGCCACGATGCCGTCTCGGTCCCGCCGATCGACCCACACGACATCGCAGCCGCCGTCGGTCAGGACCGCGTGGGCGGCCCGACCGGCCGAGCCCGCACCGACGATCAAGACATCGGGCTCGAGCACGCGGTGCTGGGCCGGCGCGTCGGGCATGCGGTCGGGCAGGGTCCCCAGCCCGGTGAGGTTGCGGGCCACCCCTTGCATGAGCTGGTTGACCACACGCGGGCGCACCATGAAGTGGTGGTGGTCCATGCCGCCGCGCAGCATGGTGTCGACCAGCGCGGACGGATCGGCACCCGCCACCAGACGGTTCTGGGGGCGGATGCGGATGCCCTCGTGGACGGCGGTGAGACAGGCTCGACGATTGGGGAGACCGTTGATTCGCACCAAGCACGTGCCGCAATCACCCCGCAAGCAGTAGGCACCGCGGGGGCGGCGGTACTTGGCGCTCCGACTGGTCTCGAGGATGCCAGCGTCGAGCAGCGCCAGGCTCACCGTGTCGCCCTCGCGGGCCGTCACCAGCTGATCGCGATCCCAGCGCAGTGCGGTGGCACAACGGGCAGGGCCCCGGCGCGACAGCGCCCGATCGGTGTCGCTCATTCGCGATCGTCGTACCACCGCCGTGGTGTCGCCCTCAAGCGAGCGAGGGCGACGGTCGCGGCCCGAAGATCGCGGTGCCCACCCGGACCATGGTGGCGCCCTCCTCGATCGCAACCCCGAAGTCCGCACTCATCCCCATCGAGAGCTCGGTCAGCTCCACTCCGGGGCGCTTGGCGTCGCCGTGGTGTCGCGCCAGCGCTCCGAGGGCTGCGAAGTGAGGCCGGGTCTGCTCGGGGGAGCCCGCAGGAGGAATCAGCATCAGTCCGCGACAACGCACATGGTCGAGGCCGACGAATCCATCCAGTAGTGCGGCCAGGTCTCCGGGGGCGACCCCCGCCTTGCCCGCCTCATGGGCCACATTGACCTG
>JAHZJA010001227.1 GCA_022601155.1 Deltaproteobacteria bacterium
CCGCAGTCGCCTCGTGAGCAACAACGGCGGTGGCGTGCAGGTCTCCGGTACGGCAAACGTCGTAGTCCGAAACTCGTTCATCGGCGGACCCGCCAGCGGCGTCGGAGCGATCGATGTAGTCGGCGTTCCCGAGACCAGCCTGGAGATTCAGTACTCGACGATCATCGGCGGATTCGGAGGGCAGGCAGACGCGCTCCGGTGCACCGGAGACTTCTCGTTCACGGTCTCCGACAGCATCATCCTCACGATCGACCCCGCCGCCACCCCCGTCGACTGCCTCGCGGCGACGTTCGACCACAGTGCGTCAGAGATGATCCTCCCCGGCCCCGACAACGTCGACACCCCTTCATTCGACGATGGAACAGGATGGATTGAGAATGTTCCCGCGGGGAACTTCTCCCTCACCCCCTCCGGCGCATCCGTGTTCGAGAACATCGCGCTGTGGCAGACCGGCGACCCCCCGACCGACATCGACGGAGACATGCGCCCGTTGGTCGACGACACCCCGGACTACCCTGGAGCTGATGTCCCATGAATGCCGACGACAACCGTAGGTCTCCGTCGAGCCGTGGGTTCCGGGCGAAATCCCCGGCCCCTTGCCGACCTCGCAGGCTCGGCGACGACGTCCGAGCACCGCTATCGTGCGTCACGTTCCTATTGGTATTCGGGTTGGCGCTCGTGCCCGGCCGCGGGTTCGCGGCCCCCGCCGAGCCCGCCACCAGCCCGAGTTCCAATGCCCGGGCCACCCCTTCCGAGACCACGAGCAATGCCCGCGAGCCCGCCACCGCAGGCACCCCAGCCCCCGTCCGCGTCCTCGTCGATCCCAGCATCGATGATGCCGCTCTGCTGCCGCAGTGGGTCACAGAGCGAAACACGGGCGCCGCGGCGGCCATCGACCTTCCCGACCACGAGCAGTGGATCGTCGTGGAGATCCAGGGCGCGACCTACCAGTACCAGGTCACCGCAACGCCCATGCGCGACGGAGAGCGTGTGGGCCCTGCCGTCGAGCAAGTCGCGTGCGAGTGCAACAGCAACGAATTGCTCGAGCTCGTCGACCGCCAGATCTCCAGCGCGGTGGCGGTGTTTCGGGCCAACCCCGTCGTCGTGGAGGAAGAGCCTGTCATCGAGCCGCCACCACCCAAGGAGTATCGCCCGTTCACGGTACTGGGCATCGGAGGCATGGCGGCGGCGGGGCTGGGCGTCGGTGGTGTCGTCGCAGGAGCCACCATGATCGGCATTGGCGACCGCTCTCCTTCCGACGCCGCGCACCTCGACCGACAGCTTCGCAGTCCGGGGACCGGGGTCCTGGTCACGGGCGGGGTCCTGCTGCTAGCAGGCGTCGCCGTCCTCGTGACCGACATCGTCCAGTGCAAGCAAGAGCACCCACGGTGCATCCGCGAGTCATCCGACTCCGGCATGCAGGACGCGCTGTCGTGGCGCCGGCCGCGACTCGAAGTTTCGCCGTGGGTGAGTGGCCGCGGCGCAGGAATAAGGGGCCGGTTCTAGTCGGCACGAAAAGGCAGCAACGTCATGAAGATGACTCCTCGTCCATCAAAGGCACCTCGGAGCGCCATACTCGGGGCCCCACTTGCTGCAGTCGTCGCGATGACGCTCAGCGGATGCCTCGTCGCGGACACCGACCACTGCATCTACCAAGGCGGGAGTCCGGGCTGCGATGCCGGCGAGCTGTGCGTCTTGGCCGCTCCCAGACATGCAGACAGCCAGGCCTCCGGCGTCTCCGACATCGGGTGCTTCTCACGCGAATCGGAGCCGCCTTCGGGGTTCATCGAGGTTCGGTACGGGCTGCCCCTGCGTCTCGAGATCGCAGAAGGCGGGGCCCCGGGGTTCGATTCTGTCGAGGGGCGACTGCATGCTCTCGACCCGAGCGCTGCGGCCCGGACGGACATGGCCTCGTTCGACGAAGTGTTCAGGGGCGTTGGTGCGATCCGTCGCAAGTTCGAGGACGGAGGCAAGAGTAGAAAGGCAGCGTTCGAGCTGTCCGCCGAAGAGGCCGACGCCATCAAGGAGTACGGCAACGCGATCGACCAGTGGCTAGCCGCCAACCCCTCTGGGACCGACACCGACGGTACCGACGGTACCGCGACCGACGACGCCACCGACGACGACCCTTCTGTCGGTACGGGGAACGGGTCCACGGGGTCACAGCCGTGTGCGGACGACGATGAGTGTCCCGACGCGACGCCGTTTTGCAACCCCGCCCAGGTGTGTGTTGCGTGCAGCAGCTTCACCGACTCGAACGCCGCGTGCAGTGGTCTCGACCCGAGCTTTCCGATCTGCATCGACGGTGAGTGCGTCCAGTGCGAAGAAGGCAACGATGCGGCGTGTGTAGATTCGACGCCGATCTGCGACATCCCGACCAACAGCTGCATCGGGTGCACCGCGCACAGCCAGTGCGGCGAAGCGGCCTGCAACTTGTTCACGGGGGAGTGTCTGCCGGACACGGCCGTCTTCCACGTGGGGGAAGACCGGGACATCGAGTTGCCGTCCGAGGCGGTGGAACTGGTACCGCTGAACGGTCGTGCAACGATCATCATCCACGGGTCCGATGCTTTCAACGACACAGTCGCACTCAACAGTGGCCGCGTGGTGGCATTCATCGCCAACAGCGGAGATCTTCCAATCTGGAGCTGGCCGGCTGGTAGCGCTCCTCAGATATCCGTGGCCAGCAACGCCACCGTCTTGCTCGACAGACTGCAGATCTCTGGCAACAATGGTGACACAGGATTGGTGGTCAATGGCGGCCAAGCCTGGGTGGACCGCAGTCGCCTCGTGAGCAACAACGGCGGTGGCGTGCAGGTCTCCGGTACGGCAAACGTCGTAGTCCGAAACTCGTTCATCGGCGGACCCGCCAGCGGCGTCGGAGCGATCGATGTAGCCGGCGTTCCCGAGACCAGCCTGGAGATTCAGTACTCGACGATCATCGGCGGATTCGGACAGCAGGCAAACGCGCTCCGGTGCACCGGAGACTTCTCGTTCACGGTCTCCGACAGCATCCTCCTTACGATCGACCCCGCCGCCACCCCCGTCGACTGCCTCGCGGCGACGTTCGACCACAGTGCGTCAGAGATGGTCCTCCCCGGCCCCGACAACGTCGACACCCCTTCATTCGACGATGGAACAGGATGGATTGAGAATGTTCCCGCGGGGAACTTCTCCCTCACCCCCTCCGGCGCCTCCCTGTTCGAGAACATCGCCCTGTGGCAGACCGGTGACCCCCCGACCGACATCCACCAAGACATGCGCCCGCTGGTCGACGACACGCCCGACTACCCCGGAGCCGACGTCCCCTAGCGTAGGCTGCTAGGGCTATAGCCCCGCCTGACAAGACATGGCGCCCATCGGCCCGCCCCCCACCAGCTCGCACGTCAACGGCTGACAGCACTCCCCGTCAACGAGGCATGCGCCTCCTGCCGCCACACAGCAGTTGGAAGAGTCGATGCCGTCACAGTCGACATCGCAGCTGAGCTGCCCGACCGTGCCAGGCACCTGCGTCGCGCAATCCTCTGCCCCGAAGTCGAGACCATCGCAGACCTCGCTCGCCTCGCGGACCCCATTCCCACACAGCGAACAATCGTCGAACACGAACGCCGAGCAATTCGCGGCGCAGCCGACCGTCCCCTCAATGAACCCGGCCGTGGCACAGGTGACGCCGCCGGTATGCACTCCGTCGCAGACCTCGCCCGGGTCGAGCGCCATGCCGTCACAGTCGTGGCAGCCGGATTCATCGACCATGCACTCCGGCGTGCAGGCCAAGACCCCACCATCGTAGCCCTCCGTTTGGCAGGACACACCGCCAAAGTCCACACCGTCGCACTGCTCACCTCGATTGCGCTCCAGCACGCCGTCGCCACACACGAAGCATTCGGACGTCACGATTGCAGCGCAGTCCTGGCTGCAGCTGACGGTCCCGCCATCAAAGCCCAGCACGACACAATCGAACATGGCGAGCTGCACTTCGTTGCATGGCTCGCCCGCGCAAGGGTCGACCGGACCGGTCTCGGAGTCGCCCGCCGTCCCCGACGAGGAGGCGGCACCGCCGGTATCGGTCGACCCGCTGCTGCCGCGGTCCACCGCCGTCGTCGACCCCGGGCCGTCCGCCGTGCCCACCATCATCGTCGTGCTTCCGCGCCCTCCCGTCGTCGACCCCGAAGACGCTTCCTCGCCCGTGCTCGAACCACTGCTCCTGCCCCCGCCCCCGCACACCACCCCCGACTCCTGCGCGGACAGCTGCCCGCCACAGGGGCTATAACAGTCATCGGGAGGCTGCGTCGCCACGCAACCATCGAACTCGGCGTTGTTCCTCTGCTCGGGACTCAAGTGCTCCCCAATGCAAGCGGAGGTCGCCAGCACGCAGAACAGCTGTTGGTCTGCGTTGCGCTGGTCGCAGAACTCGTCACCGTTGACGTTGGAGCAGTAGCCGAGGTTGGGTTCGATCGAGACACACCCGCTGCCGACCATGGCGACGAGCAGCCCCATCGCTCCGCCCCACCACTTGGAGGTCCCGAGATCGCCGCCTTTGGGGCGTATGCGCAGGCTGAGCATGTCGTTAGAACCTTCCACTGACGGAGACACCCGCCTGACCGGCGCGACCAATGGCGGGCGTGACGATGGCCGCCGACTTCGCCTTGGCGCTCGGCCCGAGTCGCTTGCGCAGGAGCACGAGAGTGGTCCCCGCCGCCAGCACGCCGAGACCGGCTCCGGCGACGAGGAGCCCGGGGGGCCGCAGGTCCTCTACCCTCTGCTCGCGCGCGACCGGGCCGGATACCGCACGCCGGTTCGGAAGCACGGCCATGGTGATCCCTGCTCCGAGAGCCGCGACCCCGACCCCGACCAACACCACCCCCACCGTGCCCGCGGGGCTCAGCCGCCTCGGCTCTCGTGTACCGTCCGGCTCGTCCTGCGGTGGACGTGGACGCGTCACGACCGCAGGCGCTGATGTTGGCTCGACCTCGAGCGCTGCTATCACGCGCGGTAGATCGGCGCGGACCTTCTCGAGGAGTTGTTCGTTGGAGCAGTCACAACTCCACGTCACCGGGTCGCCCACGCCGCGACCGTCTCGCATCGCGGCGAGGTGGACCTCATACTGATACAGCGCGCCGCCAACCTCGACGACGATCCGACCACGACGCTCCAGTGCCGACGAGGTCGAGGCAAGCGTCTTGGACGCTTCCTGCTCGACCCACTGCCGCAGCGCATCGGCCTCGAGGATCGTGTCGTCGACCTGTACGTCGATCTCGATCTCGGTGACGGGCGCAGCCGCCACGGCCCGCAGCAGGACGAGCGGCCCGGCAACAACGGGGCGCGCGACGAGACAGCAGGCGACGGCCACCACAGTCACGAACCCACGGACCGACCCCGGCCAAAGCGCTCTCACCAGGGTCATGGGCTCGCACCCGCTCCGGCGAGCTTCTTGTTGCACAATGCGGCCCGCGCGAGGATTTCGCGGTCCTTCGAGCGCTTCGCTGCCTTGGCGCACTGGCTGTAGTTGCCGGTCTCCGCAAAGGCCTCGACCCGAAATCGACGACGCGCCAGCTTGTCCGAGCCCTTCCAGCAAGTGCGCTTGCGGGTGGCCGCGAGCAAACCGGGCCAGTCGCGTCGCTGCTTGGCTTCCTTGGCCGTCGCTCGAAGCTCCTCGCACTCGGCCTTCGTGGGTCCACTGGGCTTGGGCTTGCTTGGCGCCGATGGCTCAGTGGTGGAGGGTTGGTCGGGTGCAACGCCAGGGTCGGTCGGAGTAGGTTCGTCGGACGCAGCCGGCGGGCTGGGGTCCTGTGCTGCGGACGGAGTCTCGGGCCCCAGTGGATCGGCAGGCTGCGCTGCGGAAGGCTCCTTCGACGGTTCGGCGGCGCCCGATCTCGACCGCTCCGCAGCGGCGCCGTCCGAGGGCGCGGCCGCCCCACCGGGCGCGGTCTCCCGGTGCGCAGCACCAACCGCCAACGTCGTCGGCTCGTTCGCAGCCTCGGGCGCGGCGGTCTGCGTCGCAGAGCCGTCGTCTCGCATCACCATCCAGCCGGCGCCAACGATGAACGGCAGCAGCAGCACAGGCAACCATCTCGGCCGATCACGGCGGGGCTCGGCCGCCTCGACGCCGGGAAGTGCCGCCGCGGGCCGAGGCTCGGCCATCGGACTCACCGCGACGGGCTCCACGACCACCGAGGGCCCGGCGGAAGGCCCGGGACGCACGAGCGCCGCAGCCACCCCCGACTGTGTCAGCACCTGCTCGTGGGTGAGTGCCACCTCGGTCCCCCCCCGCTGGGCCAGCCCCTCCTGAAACGCGGCGATCTGCGACTGCGGCGTGAGGGTAGTGCCACCGGTACGTATCGGCTCTTCATGGTCGACGTTCCCAACCACCGAGGAGGCGGGGTTGGACGTCATGGCCAGCGCCTCGAGCTGCGCGACCACATCGACGGCCGAGAGGGGGCGCCCCGCCGGCTCGCTGCTCATGCACGCGCGCACGAGGCTCGCCAACGCCGGGGGCACACTTCGGCGCAGGGTCTCCACCGCGGGCAGCGTCTCCGGTGTCCACCCGCTCGGAGGCACGCAGTTCCCCGTGAGCATCTCGTACAGCACGACGCCCAGCGCAAACAGGTCGAAGGACGGCGTGGGCGGAAGGCCGGCCGCCTGCTCGGGAGCCATGTACGCCGACGTCCCCATGATGCTCTCGTCGATGTGTTCGGGGCGATCGTCGTTCGACGCCCCACGCAAGTCGGCCACGATCCCGAAGTCGAGCAGCTTGACCACGACCTCCTCGCCATCCTCATGGGCGACCATCACGTTCGACGGCTTGAGATCACGGTGCACGAGATCTTGGCCGTGGAGCACGGCCAGACCCCGGGCGATCTTGGCCCCGAGCGCGCAGGCTTCCGGTATCGGCAAGCGCTGGTCCTGATTGCGGAGATCGTCCAGCCACTCCTCGAGGTTGTCGCCCGCGACCCACTCCATCACGAAATAGCGACGACCGTCGTGCAGCACATCGGACGCCAGAACCTCGACGACGGAATCGGCACCGTTGACCCGGAACATCGCCTCGGCTTCTTGCTCGAACCGGGCCCGAATCTCCGGAACGTGGGCCGTGGACGGCAGCTGTACCTTGAGCGCGACCTGGGTGCCGTCCTCCGATCGCCGCGCGCGGTAGATGGCCGCCATGCCGCCGTCACGGAGCCATCCCTCGACGACGACACCATCGATCTCGAAGCCCTTGGGGAGCCGAGCGGGAAGGAGGCCCGACGCCGTCACGTCGATTTCCGAGGCGCCGTGCATTCCGTCCTCAGATCTCCCTGGGGCCCGACGCCGTGAGCAGGATCTTGGTCTGCTTGCCGGCCTTGAGAACGATGGACTTGCCCGTCTTCCAGGCGTCCGCCAC
>JAHZJA010001228.1 GCA_022601155.1 Deltaproteobacteria bacterium
ACAGCGGAACGGACACCAGCGGCGGGACCGGCACCGATACCGAGGACTTCGAGATCCTCGAAGACGACGATCCCGTAGCCACGCCATCGTCGAGCCCATCGAGCCCATCGAGCCCGTCATCGCGACCCAGCCGTCCTCGCAAGCCGCCCCGCAACAAGCCGAAGTCCGAGCCGAAGGCGCCACCGCCCAAGGACGACAAGCCCGATCCGGCCAAGCTCCTGAAGCAAGCACGTACGGCCTACATCGGCGGCCGTGGCTCCACCGCGTATACGCTGGCCAGCCGCAGCTACTCGTTGAGCAAGACCCAGGACGCCGCCGAGCTCATGACGATGGCCGCGTGCCTGCTCAACAACGGCTCCAAGGCGCGCGATGGACTGCGCAAGGTGGCGCTGTTCAAGCGCGGCAGCATCCGGTCGCGCTGCAAGTCCAAGCACGGCTTCCGCATCCCGCTGTGACCGGTGCGCGATGCCTTCGACGAACGCGGCAGCCCCCTCGGCGGTGCGCGTCGTCGCTTGATCGTGGCAGTCGACCGCGTATCAGGGCGCGGAGTCGGGCGAGCGCCGGCCGAAGCCGAAGCCCGCGACCAGTCCCAACACGATGAACGGCACCAGGACGGTGGCGTGACCCGCCAGTAGATGCTCGGGCGTCACCAGAGGGCAGTGCATGAACACGCCCACGGTACCCAGGGCCCCGGCGGCCACGGCCGACAGACGTAAGGGCAACCCCCAGCGACCACTGCGCCGCAGCACGATCAGTGACCACAACAAGACGGGGATGCCGAGCACCAGTCCCGTCAGGAAGCAGGCCACCGCGCGCGGCACGAATTGGTCCCCCGTCCCGAGCAACGAAGCAGGGTGCGCATGGTGGGCGGGCGTCAGTGCAGGTCCTACCAACACCCCCAGCACCGCCAAGGCCAACACCGCGCCATCGGTCCATCGTGGCAGACCAGGGCGGAACAGCGGACGCAACACCACCCACAGCGCCAGCGCGGCCGGAACCAGCATCACCACCAAATCCACGGCGAGGCGATCGAGCGGATAGACGGACAAATCGACCCGTCGCCAGACGAGCGCGACCAACAGCGGCACCGCCAGCGCGACCACACCGGTCAGGAGCATCCGGACCGGGGTGGGTCGGCTGCGGAGCCATGCCACCGGGCCGCGCTCGCGCTCCACGCTGGCCTCGACGGCACCGAGCAGCGCCTCCAGCTCGGGCGAGACCGCGGCGGCGGCCTCGTCGAGCCCGTGGGCCATCGTCGGGCCGCCTTCGGCCAATGCGGCACAGGCGGGACAATGCGCCACGTGCTGGGCCACGACCGGGTCGGTCGCGGGGGTCCCCTGCCGCAGTGCGGCGTGGACCGGCTGACATGCGGTGTCCACGAGTTGATTGTCCATATCCCCCGCGCGGTGCACCGGTTACACCCCAGAACCCATCGCTGCTCGCAACTTGGTGTAGCCGCGGTGGGCCCGCACCTTTACGGCTGGTTGGCTGGCTCCCACGGCCGCTGCAATCTCGCGAAACGTCAATCCCTCGAACCAGTGCAGCATGATCACCTCGCGCTGGGCCTCGGGCAGCTTGAGCAGCGCCGCCCGCAGCTGCACGTCACCCACACGGGCCTCGGGGTTCCCCACCGGGGCCACGGGCTCGGCCACGCCATCGTCGGCGTCGAGAGACGTAACCGGCCGCCGGCCCTGCCGACGGAAGTGCTGTCGCTTGAGGTTGAGCGCGATGGTGAACAACCACGGCCGCAGCTTCGCGCCGATCCTGAAATCGTTGCGGGCGCGGTGCAGCTGCAAGAACGTCTGCTGCACCAGGTCGTGGGCGTCCTCCACCCGGCCCAGGTCGCGCTGCATCAGTCTCTGAAGCCGCGGCGCATAGCGGCGGAACAGCTCTCCGAACGCAGCACGATCGCCACCCACAAAGGCGGCCATCAGCTCCTCGTCGCTCGCAGCGCCGGTCGTCACGGGCGGCTAACCATACCCGAGCGCGCGGCGCAGTGCGTCGAAGACAGGGGCGGCCCGGCCCACCAGGTGCAGGTCGACCGCATCGGAGATCGCACTGGTCCCCGGGTTGATCTCCACCGTACGTGCCCCCCAACGCGGCGCCATGTGCACGGGTGCGGCGATATAGGGAAATCCCGCGGTCGTACCGACCATGACGACCAATGAGAAGCCTTGGGCAAGCTCCTGCTCGTAACGCGCCAGGGCCTCGGTCGGCAACATCTCGCCGAACAGCACCACCGCGGGGCGGACCAGCGCATCACAGCGGGGACAGGCAGGGACGGCAGCGAGGCCCGCATAGTCGTCGACCTGCTGCTCCCACGTACAGCGGGTGCAGTGTAGCCGGCCGACGTTGCCGTGCATCTCGATGAGCGCTTCGCTCCCGGCGGCGCGGTGCAGCCCGTCCACGTTCTGCGTGAGCACCACCGCCCGTGGATGGCGTTGCTCGATCTGGGCGATCACCCGGTGCCCTGCGTTGGGGGTCGCGCCCCGACACGCCTGCTCCACCTGGTGGATGTACTTCCAGCAGACCTCCGGGCGCTGCGCCAGCATCGGGCCGCTCAGCGCGTCCTCGATCGCCAGTCCCTCCTCGGTGCCCGCGCCGTCGTACAGACCGCCCACCCCGCGGTATGTGGGCAGACCCGAGTCGGCGGAGATCCCCGCGCCCGTGACGAACAAGATCCCCGACGCCTCGCGCACCCAACCGGCGAGACACTCGACATCGCGCGCGGCAACGGACGGGGGCTCGGGCACCGAGCAGAGCATGGACCACGCCCGATCGCGGGACAAGAGGTCTTGCGGTCGCACCCGACGGGCGTAGGGCTTCACCCCGTGGCGAGCTCGAGGTCGACGATCAGTGGCAGATGATCCGAGGCCCGGCGAGCCAACGCCGTCTGCCCCCGCTGCGCGTGGCGGATCTGCACATCACCGCGCACGAACAACGCGTCCAGGGGCCGCAGCGGCGCGTAGGCGGGGAACGTCCGCGGTGACGACGGCATCGCCCGGAACCCGGCCGGGACCAGCTGCTGTACACCCAGTGTCCCGTACACATCATTGAAATCGCCGCCCACGATGACGGGCGTGCGGGCGTGCATGTGGGCGAACGGATGGCTGTCGAGGAAGCGAACCAGCTGACGGCGCCGCTCGTCCTGGCGCAGGCCCAGGTGCATGTTGAACACGTGCACGGTGCGACTGCCCGACGGCGTTCGCACGCGCAACCACGAGTGCAACGCGCTGCGAGCCTTGCGACCGGGCAGGCTGAGATCGAGGTTGGCGGTACGCGAGCACGGAAATCGGCTGAGCACCGCATTGCCGTAGGCGCCGCCCTGCCGCAGATGCACGTTGGGAAACCACGCGCGGTGCCGCAGGCCCAGGCCGTCGCCCAGCAGGTCCACCTGGCGGTCACCGCTGGAGCGCCGGGCCCCCTCGTCGACCTCCTGCAGCATCACGATGTCGGGCGCGTAGTGGGCGATGGTGTCGACGATCCGCTGCGGCCGGTACCGCCTGTCGACGCCACCGATGCACTTGTGGATGTTGTAGCTGAGGACCCGCAGCTGCACGGCGCGCCAGGATCGTATCAGTCCGCTGAGCGAGCGTGGCCACGGGCGCTGACCAAACTCACACGTTCTCGGATGATCGAATCGCGGCGCCGCTCCTCTGCTGCCGATGCACATGACACGCACCACGATCTCGATCTCGTTGTTGGCCCTTTGCGTGGGCGCCCTCGCCTGCTCGGGCGACCCGGCGTCCGCCTCCGACCCCAAGCCAGCCGCCTCGGTCGAGCGCACCGATGCCACCGCGGTGCCCGAGATCAAGGCCGACCCGAGCGCCCCCGCGCTCGCTCCGTTCGAGGTCGTCGCCTTGGGCCCCGTCGACATCGCCGTCAGCGACGAGGCGAAGGCCGCCGCCAAGGCCATCGTCGCGAGCAACAAGGACATCTACGACGACGCGATCGAGCCCGAGTCCCTCACCGGGCCCGCGGCGGAGGCCTACGTGTGGCTGGCGGCCGACAGCAGCGACCCCGAGGTGGTCGCCGATGCCCTCTCGATGCTCTCGGGCGTGGATCCGTTGCCGGCATCGGTCGTCCCGCTGCTCGAGGCCCGCCTTCGCAACACCGATACCTTCGTGCTCCAGGCGCTCGACGGCCTGTTGCGCGACGCCGTCGAGCAGCCCGCCCTCGCCTCCAACGAAGCCCTGGTCAATGCCCTGGTCGCGGCCGTCCGTAGCCATACCCATGGCTATGCCCGTCGCGCCGCCGCCAGAGCCCTGGCCGCCCTGCCCAGCGACAGCCCCCATGCGGGCAAGCTGCTGACCACCATCGACCCCGGCCTGGAGCCGTACCTGCTGGTCGCGTTGCTCCCCAGGCACGCTCAAAGAGACGCCCGTGCACCCGAGCTGTTGGCGGCCCAGCTGTCCCTGCTGTCGCACCCGTCCCCCTACGTCCGCGGCATCGTGGCCCAGCTGGCGCCCAACAGCGCCCCCAAGGCCGACGCCGACCTCGCTGCCAAGCTCGTGTCGCTGCTCGATGACCCCGAGCCCTTCGTGCGCTGCCGGGCTCTGATGGGGCTTCGGACGATGCGTGTGGCCTCGACCATCGGCGCCGTGGCGGCGCGACTGTCCGACGATGCGCCGTGCAAGATCGAGTACCAGGGCCCCACCTCCAGCGGCACGATGCGCGCGAAGGTGGCGACGTTCTCGGACGGCCCCTCCGTCTCGTATCGGGCCGTCGAGACCACCACCACGCTCAGCCACACCACCAAGACCCCGCTGAACGTCGGGTTGCTCGACCGCAAGGACGCGGCCGTCTTCGCCAAACAGGTGGCCACGGCCAAGGCCTGGGCCAAGGCGCAGGGCTGAGGCTAAAACCACCCCCGCAGGCCGAGCACCGGGCCATCCAACGGCACGCGCCCGACCCCGCGCAGCTCGTAGCCGCCATACAGCTCGAACCGGCGCAGTGCCGCGCCCGCCGTCCAGCGCAACGCGTAGGTGGGGGCGGCATGAAGCGTGCCCACGTCGGCCCGGGCCGAGACGATCAACGGGCGAATCGGCATCAAGTCCAGCGACGTCGTTCCGTTGACGCCCAGCGCGTGCTCCCGCGGGCCCTGCCCCGGCACCCGCCCGTCCACCATGTAGTTGACGCCGCCGCCCAGGCGCCACTGCGCATGGCGACGCATCACCAGCGCGAACATGACGTTGGTGCTGCCCAGATACAGCGCATCTCGCCGCGGCTGCTCCAGATAGAACCCCGTGTCGTTGCGCAGCGTCACCCGCCACACGCTGGCCTCCACGCCGACCGCGGAACGCCACACCCGATCGCCGAGGTAGGCGCCCTCGACCTCGGCGCGCAGGGCCCAGCGCTTGCCCGGGCGTTGCTCGCTGCGGTCGGGGTTGCGCACCACGTAGCCGGCAAGCCCGTCTTGGTAGGGGTAGGCCGCAACCCGGGACGGTCCGAGGCGCTCGCTGTGCTCGGCCACGGCCTGGGCGATGGCAGCTCCGATGGCGTCGCCTATCGCATCCCCGGCGCTTGCTCCCGATGAGTCGCTCGACGACCAGCTCGTGTCCGAGGATCCGGATCCCGATGCACTCGATGCGCTACCGCTGACCTGTTCGCGTGCAGCCCCCAGCTTGCCCGCCGACGCGACCGACGGCGAGACGAACGCACCCCATGCCACCACCAACGACACGACTGCGACGACCGCCCGCACTCCATAGTCCATGACCCGCGGCGGCGGCCTGCGCTCGTGGTTCGTGCTCGCTGCCGGGTTGGAGGGTGCCCGCGATCACCCCGGCGTGGCGGCGGTGCAACACCGTCGCAATCGGCCCACACCTGCAGCCCGGCTCAACGTTCGAGCTGACATGCGCCCGACCCCTCCCGGCTCGACGGTCTTCCAGCTCGACCGTGCCCAGCTCGACCGTGCCCAGCTCGACCGTGCCCAGCTCGACCGTGCCCAGCTCGACCGTGCCCAGCTCGACCGTGCCCAGCTCGACCGCCTTCCAGCTCGACCGTCTTCCAGCTCGACCGTCTTCCAGTTCGACCGTTCCCAGCTCGACCGTTCCCAGCTCGACCGTGCCCAGCTCGACCGTCTTCCAGCTCGACCGTCTTCCAGCTCGACCGTTCCCAGCTCGACCGTTCCCAGCTCGACCGTCTTCAGCTCGACCGTCGCAAGCATGACGCCCGCTGCCGCGCTCAGTCGGAGGGGCTCGGTGAGTCGGCCGCGTTCATCTGGGCGAGTTCCTCGTTGATCTGCTGCATCCCTGCGGTGTCGTCGTGCTGGGTAAACAGTGTCCGCGCCCGAGCGTACGCCCGCAGTGCCGCCGCGCGTCGCCCTGCCGCCACTTCCACCCGTCCCAGCCCTCCGTGCAGATGGCCGAGTCCGCGGGCATCGGGGCCCTCGGCGGACTCCAGTGTCACGATGGCCGCCGCCTCGGCATCCCGCGCACGGTCCAGCTGCCCCAGCGTGACCAAGGTCAGCGCATGGTCGTGTTGCGCCATCGCGAGCGACCGTCCCCCCACCCCTCCCTCTTGGAATCGGACGACCGCCTCGCCGAGCATCGCTTCGGCCTCCACCGGGCGTCCGGCCTCGAGCAGCAGCACCCCGAGGTTGAGCCGGGCGTTGGCGGTCCTGATGTTGGTTGGGCCCACGACCGACTCGAATCCGGCGACCGCGGCGAACCCCATGGTGACCGCTTCGCCCATCCGCCCTCGTCTCGCCCTGATGGTCGCCAGCAACTCCATCAAGCCGAGGTTGTCGGGGTGCGCATCTCCGAACAGCGCCCGCCCCTGGACCAGCGTCTCATCGATGAGCTGACCCGCGCGATCGAGCTCGCCCGCCGACACCAGGGCCAGGCCCAGGCTCCGGCGCGCGCGGAGTAGGCTGGCCTGCGGTCGCGGCGACTGGCCTTCGAGCAGCTCCACCGCTCGGGTACA